>JAGWVO010000007.1 GCA_018970845.1 Planctomycetota bacterium | reverse complement strand
CCTATTGAAGGACTTTAAAAGCTACGCGTCACGGGCGCTGAACAAGCAATTCGAGAAGCCAGAATCTGGAACTTGGTGGACGGAAGGCGGTTCCCGTCGAAAACTTCCAGACGAAGCCGCAGTAGCCGCCGCCATTCGTTATGTCCTGGATCAGGAACATCCGTTGGTTGTGTGGCCTCATGGCGAGCGTGGGGCGTCAGCCCCATGAGTGGGGTTCCCGGCTGGCGCGGATGATTACCGGCGGCCGGCCATCGCCACCTTTGGGGATCTTACGGCAGGCGCGGACGGGCTGGCCTTCGGCCGCAGGCTCCACCAGCACGACGCCGGCAGCATCCCGATTCCAGCCAACGCCAGGTGCGCGATCCAGGTGATCCGCAGCGAGCGCGCGAGGGTCTGGTCGAAACCATAGGCATGAAGCCCGACCGACAGCTGGTTGGTGCCGAACCAGCTCCACGCGGTGATGATGTTTCCCAGGATGGCCAGGACGGCAACTCCCCGGTCGCGCACCATGCCTCCCCAGCGGGCATGCAGGATGAGGGCGTTCCAAAGCACGATCAGCAGCGCGCCGTTCTCCTTGGGATCCCAGCCCCAGAAGCGGCCCCATGACTGGTCGGCCCAGATCCCGCCCAGCACCGTGCCGACGAAGCTGAGGAGCGTGGCGAAGCAGACGACGCCGTAGGTTTTCTTGATGAGGGCCTTGCCTCCCTCGGCCGACATCCACGGCGTGCAGACACCCCACAGCACATACCCGATGCCGAGGAAGCCTGCGACGAAGCTGGCTGTGTAGCCGAGCGTGATGCAGGTGACATGGGTGGCCAGCCAGAAGTTCGTGTCGAGCACGGCCTGGAGCATCTCGAGGGTGTCGCCGCTGGCTCCCAGGAACTGGGCGATGAGCAGGGAAAGGAAGCCGGTGACCGCGGCGATGGCGTTTCCGGCGCCTCTCTTGTCGAGCCACTCGATCATGGCTCCCAGCCAGGCGCAGCCCCAGCCGATGAACACCGCCGACGAGTAGAGGTTGGTGACCGGCGGCCGTCCCTGCAGGTACATGCGCATGAGCAACGCGGCGGTGTGGATGGTCGCCACCATGATCGTGGCGGCCAGCACCCCCCTCTGCACGGCGATCACCTTGTCGCCCATCATCCAGCCCACAAGCGTGGCCAGCAGGATGCAGACATAAAGGACGCATGAAAGGTAGATCGGATTGACGGCGTTGTAGACCTGCTCCATGCGCACCTTGGCCATCGCCGGCGCCGCGACGCGCTCCTGGAGGATCTCCTGGTAGGCATCCACATGCTTGTTGAATTCGGCGGGCTTCTGCTGGGCGTAGGCCAGGAGGACGCGGCCGAAGGCCTCCGTGGCGGGATTCGACCTGCCCTCGCGCGTGGCCACCATCGCCTCCTGGAAGGTGAGCCAGCGGTCGTCGGCGGTTTCCTCGCCCGTCGGGGGAGTCTCCGGTGGAATCAGGCCCGTCTCGGGCAGGGTGAGGGTGGCGATCTGGATGTACAGCTCCAAGTGGCGGGTAAGCTCGAGCAGTTGCCTCTGGTACACATCGCGGCGGGCCGGATCCACCTTGGCCGCCTCTCCCGCCGCCTTCTCGATGTCGGCCATCTTGTCGCGGAACTCGTTGATGGCGTAGCGCAGTCCCTGCCGCCGCTCCACGCCCAACAGACGGAGCACCTGGTCGTTTTCCACGCGGAAGATCTTGAGGTTCTCGGCCCGGCCCTTGTCGGTCAGGCGCGAGGTCATCACATCGAGGAGCCACTCGGTGGCCGGACGCGAGCGTCCCTCGGGGTCGGTGAACTCGGTGCGGTGGGTGATCACCTGGAGGCTGGTGCGGGCGAGGGTGTCGAACGGCTTGAGGCGGCCGCCGCTTTGCAGCGGCAACTGGCCGAACTTCTCAAGGTCGTAGCTCGAGCTGCGGTAGCTCATCGCCACGATCATGAACGACAGGGCGCCGACAACGGCGCCGGAAACCAGCCAACCGGCCAGCGGTATCCCGGGAAGGCCCTTGGCGCCTGGAACCTGGCTCATGTGGTCCTCCGGAGAAAGCGAGACAGGTTGATGCCGAAATGCACGAGCATTCCCAGCGACACCACGGCGCACGACAGATAGGGCAGCAGCCACCCGGGATTCCTCACCACCTGCAGCACGCTGCCGGAGTCGCCGGCGAGCGCCTGGTGCTGGTAGAAGGTCTCGCCTCGGTGGCGCATCGGCTCGTTCATGCGGATGGTGGTGGGCCGGTCCACCCCGATTTCAGAGTCCTCGAGGCGGATGTCGCTTTGGAAGTTGCGCGGCTTGTTGGTGCCGGGGTACACCTCATGGCGAAATTCCTCAAGGGTGATCGTGTAGGGCTTGTAGGTGCGCCTGAAGCGGAGGCTCACCAGCCTTTCCCCCTCCTTGGCGGCGACCTTCTGCGGCCGGGGGGAGCGGGTGAGCTGCAACCAGGTGCTGACCAGCCAAGTGCCCAGGTCGGTTCCATCGCGGTCGGTCAGGCGCACCAGCGCCGCGGGCATGTTCACCTTCTGGTCCTGGTCGACCCCGTTGACCCGCGGCCTTTCGAGCACCGTGAGTTCCTTGCCCTCTCCCCGGCTGGCGTATTCAGGCTCGTCCTTGCCCCGGTCGCGGATGTCGCTGTTGGAAAACAGGCTGAGCACCGTCACGGAGCATGGCAGGCGCGGGTCGTCGATCGGCTGGCCGGTTCGGGCCGCCCTTTCCAAAACCGTCCCGGGAACCACCACGACCTTGTCGTTTTCCTTGTCGGAAGCGTCGATGAACGCCAGTTCCACATGACGGTTGCTTTCCACGAACGACGCCTTGCCCCCCGTGACCAGCGTCATGGTGCTTTCCACGGCGAACTCGCGGGTGAGGAACTCGCCCACCATCATGAGCACCAGCCCGGCATGGATGAGGAGCACTCCCGACCTCTCCCACGACACCCGCAGGCGCGTGGCGTGGGCGGCCAGCAGGTTGACGGCGATCGCCCAGAAGATGAGCTTTCCGCCCGGAAAAGGCAGGGATCCCGGCGCGTTCATCGACGGCGGCAGGTCGAAGAACAACTGCAGGAACATCGTGGTGAGCCGATTGGGAATGAACACGCACCACGACCAGAAGTACTCGTTCACGACATCCCAGATGTCCTGCTCTTTCTGCGCCAGCGTCCCGTAGAAGACCAGGACAATCGAAAGCGCGAACAGGACAACCGTGATCCTCAGGGATGCCAACAACTTCAGGACGAGCATCGCCGGGTTGGGCGCGCTCTTCCCGGGGGGCTTGTGTCCCTGGGCTTCCGCGTGAAGGGGCGTCTCGCTCATGGCATGGGGTCGCTCGGGGGGTCAGTCGAATCGCACGGACTTCAGCAGTTCGAGGAAAGGCTCGCGCAGGGGGGCGGCCACGGGGGCGGGGCCGGAAAGCTTGACGAACCAAACGGCATCGGGCCTCTTGAGGACGGCGCCCAGAAGTTTCTGGCCACCCCCGGCAAGGTCGACAACCATCGCCGGGCCGGCTTCCGTCGGCACCATCTGCCCTTCGCGGTCGAGGTCGGACTGTCCCCACGGGGCGAGGCCCAGTTGCTGCCGCCAGCGGTTGACATTGTCGAGGCTGTTTCCTCCCTGCGGGGAAAGCGGGGTGAAGGTGGCCTTCACGCCCGGGGCGCCCTCGATCTCGATCACCCGGGCGGCGAATGTCACCTTCTGCGACGATTCCCTCCATCCGGCGGGCAGCCTGTACTTGAGCCCTTCGGCCGATTCCTCGGAGGGCTTGCGGGCCGGCGGCGGTGTTCCCCCCGCGGCGAACGGCGCGGCGCCCATTCCCGGCCTCATGCCGGACTTGGCTTTCCTCTTGCCCGTCAGGTCGACCTTCTGGACTGTCACCCCGCCCACATTCTCGCTCACCAGGGCCGTCGCCAGTTCCGATTCCCTGATTGGTTCCAAGCCCAATTCCTCGCGCCAACGGTTGACATTGGCCAGCACCGAACCGGCTTGGCCGTCAAACCGGGTGATCGCCACTTCCAGCTTTCCCTCGGGCGGCTTCAGGGTGGCCACGCGGAAGCCGGTGCCCTTTTCTTCCTTCCAGCCCGGCGGCAGGGCCCATGTGGCCGGGGCTCCGGGGCCGGCGAACCGCACGCCCTTGAGAATGGTGGAAAATGCCGGCTCAAGCGAGGCGACACCATCGATGGGGCCCATCAATTTCAAAAACCATGTGGCATCGTCCCGGTAGATGGCCGCCGCGAGCGTCCGCGTGTCCGGCGTCACCGGACCGGCCACCATGTGGGCATCCTTCGGGGCCGTGTAGGCCTCGATGCCTTCGCCCTGCTGGCAACCGGCGGCAACACCGGCCAGCAGGGGGATCATCAGTCGGAAAAAACAGGTTTTCATTCAAGCATCGTCGCAACAGCGGTGAAATCGGTCAAGCAACCATGCATATCCCGAACCGGTGCCAAGGGTTCCGGTTCAACCATGGCGGGTTTCAAAAATGAGGGGGTGGCAAGGCCCGGGTTGCTTGACCTTCCATGAAGTTATGGCGTAGGTTTCATTGGGAAACCTAACCCAGGTTGCCCAAGATATTATCCTTCCGTTTCCAACCTATGGAGATCGGCCCATGGCTCTCCCCGCCAAGGCTGAACCCAGGCCCGGGTTCACGCTCATTGAACTTTTGGTGGTCATCGCGATCATCGCCGTGCTCATTGGCCTTTTGGTTCCCGCGGTCCAGAAGGTGCGGGAGGCCGCCAACCGCATGAGTTGCACCAACAACCTCAAGCAGTTGGGCATCGCCATGCACAGCTACCACGACGCCAACCAGAAGTTCCCGGCCAACATGCAGCAGGTGGGCACCAACCGCTGGGAATGCCTCAGCGCCACCTACCAGATCCTTCCTTACATGGAACTGGACAACCTGTTCAAGTCGATCACGATTCCGTCCAATGTCCCTCCCCAAGGCAGCGCTTACAACAACGGGATCGGAGGAAATGGTGGCAACTGGAGCACGGCTTATGGAAACGCCATGAACGCCAGCATCAAGACGCTCGTATGCCCGTCATCCACGCCTGCCCCCCGAAGAAGCACCAACAACAGGGGTTGGGACGGCCCCGGGTCGAATTACGGTTGGTGCTCCGGCAGCAGGGCCTCGTCGATGTGGGATGGCGCGTTCAACACGGACGGCACAACCCGTTCATCCAACACCAACGGAGTCATTTCCCAGTTGAAGCAGAGCCGGATGGCGGAAATATCCGATGGCACTTCCAACACCATCCTGGGCGGCGAATTTCTATCAGGCAGCAACGCTTCGGCAACAGGTGGCCCCGGCAAGTATCCTTTCGACATTTTTTACGCCGGTGACGGCCTTTTCGCCGCGATAGTCAACAAATCGAACCCAACCATGGCGGAGCTCGACGCGATTGGTTCGGCCGCCAAGAACAGCCCCCAAGGGGTCGTGACAGCCAACGGCAGCCTGCCTTTGTGGTACGCGGCATCCCAATCATCCTTCAACACGGCGGCACCGCCCAACTGGAAATGGCCAAGCGCCGGTGGAAACTGCTGCCCGGGTGGAGCGCATGATTGGGGCAACGGAATCATCCCGCCCCGCAGCCTCCACAGTGGCGGTGTGAATTTCGTGATGGCTGATGGCTCAGTGAAATTCATCCGCGATTCCGTGGACCTGCTGACTTTCCAAAACCTGGGATCCGTCAGTGATGGCCAAGCCCTATCCAACTATTGAGAAGGTGAAATTCATGTTCATTTCATCGAGGGCATTCATATTTGCTGGAATGCTGGCCATCATGGCTGGTTGCGGAGTCAGGGAGGAGGCGATCAAGATCGTCAACCACAATCCTCTCGAACAGGTGAAATCCACGCTTCAAAATTATGTCAATGGCCAGGCGTTGACCAGCGAGGTCACCAGCTTCGAGTACATGGTCAACGAGGTCCGCAAGTCCTCCCCGGAGAAGGCCGACATCCTCAAGGCTGGACTTGAAGATCTGAAATCAGCCTCTGGCGCCGCTCTCAAGTCCAAGGCCAAGGCGCTGATGGCCAAGCTGGGAATCGAGGCGGAGGCACCCAAAAAGTAGCCCGGCCCGGGCTTTCCTCAATTCCCCCGCGGACGCGGGCGACCCGGGTTGCCAGTATTTTTTCCATCTCCCTTGAGGCTCCGTGGGGAACATCCATGCCCAAGGCCTTGTCATGGCCGGCCCTGGCGATCGTCCTTGTCCTGACCGGTTGCGCCGCCAAGCCAACGCCCGTGGCCGTCGCCACGGGAGAAGTGACAATCGACGGGGAGGCCGTGGATGGCGGGATCATCTCGTTCATAGACGCCGCGACCGACCAACCGGCGGCGGGGGCGGCCGTCGCCGGGGGCAGGTACATCCTCTATCCCGAATCCCAGTTGCCGCCGGGCGACTACAGGATTGAGATCCGCTGGTCCAAGTCGACGGGGGAAAAGGTGAAGGAACCGGTTTACGGACATTCCCCGTTTGTTTTTGCCGAGGTGATTCCGGCCAAATACAACTCCGAGTCGGTCTTGCGGGTTGAGCTGGTGGAAGGACACAACGAGGTGGACTTCAGGCTCGAGAAGTGAGGCTAATCACCTTCAGCGCCCACGGCGTGGGCCTGGAGCTCCTCAAGCGTCGCGAACTCAAGCATGGAGATGTGCGTCGCCTCGAGCACCACCTTGGGCGCCATTCCGGCATCGAGGGCCTCTTTCCAGCGCGTCGCGCACAGGCACCAGCGGTCGCCTTCCTTGAGGCCCGGGAAGCCCCACTGCGGCACGGGGGTCGACAGGTCGTTGCCGCGCGACTTGGAAAACCTCAGGAAATCGTCGGTCATGAGGGCGCACACCACATGGAGACCGTGGTCTCCCGGGCCGGTGTCGCAGCGGCCGTTGCGGTAGAAACCGGTCACCGGATCCATGCAGCACGATTGCAGCGGACCGCCCAGCACATTGGTCGCCATCTCAGCACCCCCTCCCGCAATCCACTGTCATCCTAGCAGCGGGCGTGCCTTGCCATGGCCGCGGGAAGATAATCCACGAGGTCGGAGGCGATCATTCCGGGCTGGGTGAAGTCGCCCGAGGCGATGTCGCCGGCCAATCCGTGCAGGTGGGCTCCCAACACCGCGGCCTCGTAGGGGGCCATCCCCTGCCCGAGGAGCGCTCCCAGGAAACCTGACAAAACATCGCCCGATCCGCCGGTGGCCATGCCCGGGTTTCCAGTGGCATTGATGAACACCCTGCCGGCGTCGGCGACCACGGTGCCGCGCCCCTTGAGCAGGACCACGGCGCCCGTTTCGCGGGCCAAGCGCGACGCCATGGCTTGCCTGTCGGCCTGCACCCGCGAGGTCTCCTCTCCCGCCAGCCGGGCAAACTCGCCGGGGTGCGGCGTGATGACGGTTCCGCCCCCGGACTTCCTTGAGGCCAAAACGGCGGGCGTGATCACATTGAGGGCGTCGGCATCAATGACCAGATTTCCCGGATGCTCGCGTATCAGCGTTTCAACCAGCGATGCCAGCGCCGGGGCGGGACCGCACCCCGGCCCGAGCACCACCACGCCCCGGCGCATCGCCTCGCTGGCGAGGGGTGAAACGGCGCTTGGGTGGATTCGCCCCTCGGAATCCTCGGCGGCGGCGATGGTCATGTAGCAGGGGGAACCGCACGCCACCACGACCTGCTGCGATGCCGGGGTGGCCACAGTCACCAAACCGGCCCCGCCCCTGAGGCAGGCCCGGCCGGCCAGCACGGCGGCGCCGGCCATTCCCCGGCTGCCGGCGACGATCAACACCCTGCCGAAATCGCCCTTGTGGGAGTCGGCACCGCGCGAGGGAAGGCGCGGAAGGCTGGGGGCGGAGTCGTTCAACGCGGTTCGCCGCTCCGGAGGATGTTAGTTGTTGGGCTTCGCGCCATCGCCGTCGGCCTTGGGTGCGGGCGCGTCGGCGGGCTTGGGTTCGGGAGGCTTGGCGGGAGAGAACTCCGCCGAGGCCTTGGAGTCGAGCGGACGGCCCAGGTGCGCCAGCGCCCCCGACAGAACGACCTTCAGTCCCGGACTCGCCTGGTCGCGCGCGGCGCGGAGGCGGTCCACCTGGTCGGGGGTGATCAGCCTCGCGTTCCTTCGAGCATGCACCGCCAAGGCGTCGGCGGCGGCCATTCGCAGCGGGGGCGGAGCCGCGGCGTTTCCGGCGATCGTCGCCAGGCGGGCCTGGGCCACGCCTCCGGGCAACTCGGCCAGCGCGGCAACCACCGCCAAGGCCGCCTCGGGAGGCAGGTCGGTGCGCTCGCTGATGGCGTCGAGCGCGCCCGCGGCCATCCGGATGTCGTATCCACGGATCTCGCCGCGGGCCATGCGGCCCAGTATCACCGCCGCCTTCACCGTGAGCACCTTCTTCTCGTCGTCGGTCAGCACCGCCGCGTCGGCCAGTTTCCATGAGGCCAGCGCCAGGCGCATCAGGCCCGGGTCGGCGGCATAACCCTCGCCCACCACCCGCAAGCCCGGCTGACCGGAGAAATGACGCTCCAGCTTCTGCTGGCGGGCCAGCACGAGGTCGTTGCGCTCGGCGCGGAGGATGGCTTGCACCTTGTCGATGCGGGCGATCTCCTCCTGGGCCTGCCGGCCGACCAGGTTGATGGCGTTGAGTTCCTGCACCTGCTTGGCCTGGAACTCCCTCAGTTCCTTGAGGCGGGCGTTGTAGTTGTTCTGCTGGTCCTCCGGAAGCTTGCCCTTGTTCTCCTTGCGGAACTGGGCATAACTCTCCTCAAGAGCCGCCCGCTCGGCCTCCTGAGCCTTCATGAGCTCGTCGCGTTCCCTCAGGTATCGCCTCACCGACTCCTCCTGTTCACCTCGACGGGAAGACAGGGCCTGGTAACGGAACGAGATCTGGGCCAACGAACGCGGCGTCGCCGAGGGAACCACGACGACCGGCAGGCCCGCGGCGGCAGGGTCCGCGGCCAGCTGGGCCAGCACCCCGGCCATGTCTGGGTCGGGAATGTTGCTGTCGATGACCACGAGGTCGACATCGGCGGCGGCCCTGACGCGCCTCACCAGTTCGCGGCCCGTGTCGAGCGTCTCAACCACCCGGCCCGTCGATTCCAGCGCCCTGACAACCTCGGCCCGGATCGCCGGGCTGGCCATGGCCACCACGGCCCTTCCATTCTTCCCCGAGGCCATCGCCGAAGCCGCGAGGAATTGCGTGAGGTTGTCCACGACCTTCGCGGCGACGGCATGGGAGGGGGGCTTGGGAAAACGGACCAGCACCTCGATCGCCGCCATGCGCACGCGGCGGTCGCCATGGTCGAGCGCCCGCAGGCACAACTCGGAGGCGCTGTGGTCGGCGCGCGCGGCCAGCGTCTCGAGCAGGTGGCGGGTCATTCCCGGCCTCTCGAGTTCCAACGAGAGCTTGAGCAGGGCCTCGAGGGTGGCGGCGTCCTGGCCCGCCAGAAGGGCCATCAGGTCGGGCCGGGCGGCGCCAAGCGGCGCGCTGGCGGGGACCGGCGGCGACTGCATCAGGAACGCCAGCAGGATTTCCTTGGCCCGGTTGTCGCCGGGCCGGCTGGCGACGGCGGCCCGGGCCGATTTCTCCCCCCAGTAGGCCTCGGCCTCGTCGCGGCGGACCAGCGCCGTCTTGGCCCCGTCGGCCACGCCGGGCACCAGGCCGGCGGGAGTCCACCGCCACACCTGCAGGTTTTCCGGATCCGAAAACGGATATTTGCGCCTCAGGAACAGTTCCGCCAACTGGGTGAGCCGGCGGCCCGGTTCGGGAAGCCGGTCGAGGTCGGTCTTGAGCAGGCGGCCCAGAAGCCTGCGGGCCAGCACCTTCATCGCCGGGCCGGACTTGTCATCCGTCACCACCATCCACAGGGCGGGCTCGATCGTGCCCATGTCCTGGCCGATCTCGGCGCGGGCCTCGAGGACGGCGAGCACCTGCTGCCTCCATATGGGATCCGGCATGGTAAGGGCGCCGATCAGCGCCGGGATCGTTTCCGCGCCCAGCTCGAGCAGGGCGCGCGTGACGATGCGCCTGTCGCCCTCCTCCTGGGTCCTCTGGGCGACATCAAGGAGAAGGGCCGTGCCGCGGCCGCCGAGCTTCTTCAGCCCGTCGATCGCCTGCGAGTAACTCGCCGGCTCGATGACCAGCTCGGCCAGCTTCACGAGGTTTTCGGTGGCGTTGTTGTCGCGGATCACCTCCGCGAGCATCTGCTCGTATTCCTTCACCGCGGCGAGGAATCGCTCCCCGCGCCCCTTGTCGATCTTCGCGACCTCCTTGGCGAACCTGTCAAGCGCGATGAACTGGAGCCGGTATTCCCCGGTGATGACGGGCGAAAGTTCGCCCGGCCGCTTGTCGGCCTCGACGGCCTTGGCCGCCGCGACGAACTTCAGGAAATACCTGGCCGCCAGGTCGTGCTGCCCCTGCTGCCTCTGGAAGGCGAAGGCCTCGGCCAGGCCGGTGACCGTGGCCGGCAGTTCGCCCAGCGCCTTGGGCAACTCGTCGGCGTCGTCGGCCTCCTTGGGCTGCGCCTTGCCGGGCTTGTCGTCCTGGGCGACGGCCCCGACGGAAGCGAGAAGGAACAGGGCGCAAGAAAGCGCGAGCCAGCCACCCCACCGCCTGATCCGCATCATGGTTGTTCCCCTCAGCCGAGGTCCCGCTCGCATGCCACCAGGTCTTCCAAGGTCTCGCGGCGCCTGGCCAACCGGTGGGTGCCTCCCGAGACGATCACCTCGGCGGCGCGCGGCCTGCTGTTGTAGTTGCTGGCCATCGACATGCCGTAGGCGCCGGCTGAGAAGGTCGCCAGGAGGTCGCCCCGCCTGAGGGGCGGAAGCCGCCGCTGCTTGGCGAGGAAATCGCCCGACTCGCAGACCGGGCCGACGACATCCACCGGGTCGGCGCCGGGTATGTCGGCCTCATGGTCCTCAGGCGGCGCGGGAAATCCCGGCGCGGGGGCCACCGGCCAGATGCGGTGGAACGAATCGTAAAGCGTGGGACGGATCAGGTCGTTCATGGCGGCATCCTGGATGACGAACCTCTTGCCGCCCGACTCCTTGCCGTAGATGACCCGGCTGACAAGGATGCCCGAGTTGCCGGCGATGAATCGGCCCGGTTCGAGAACCAGCGAGCAACCGAGCTTGAGGACCGCCGGAACAATGACCTCGGCGAACGCCTGCGCGGGCTGGGCCTCGGACTTGCGGTAGTTGATGCCGAATCCGCCTCCCATGTTGAGGATGTCGATGTGGTGGCCCTGGGCGCGCAACGCCGGGATGAGGGCCTCGGCGCGGGCGATCCCCTGCCGGTACGGCTCGACGGAAAGGATCGGGGAGCCCAGGTGCATGTGGAGGCCGCGCACCTTGAGGTTGGGGTGGCCGACGACGCCCTTGGCGACATCAAGCACCGTCTCGATGTCGAGGCCGAACTTGACGCCCTTGACGCTCGTGTCGGTCTTGGCGTGCGTCTTGGGGGGCAGGTCGGGATTCACCCGGAGCGCCGCCGGCGCCACGACGCCAATCCGGCGCGCCACCTCCCCAAGGGCGTGGAGTTCCTCCTCGCTTTCGACATTGAACAGGAAAACCCCGGCGCGGAGCGCCCGCTCCTGTTCGGCGTCGGTCTTGCCGACCCCCGCGAACACGATCTTTCGACCCGGCGCACCGGCGAGGATGGCCCGGTGCAGTTCACCGGCGCTGGTGACATCAAACCCGCTGCCATGCCGGCACATCACCTTGCAGATGCCAAGGTTGCCGTTGGTCTTCACGCTGTAGCAGATGAGCGGATTGGCGTCGGCGAACGCCTTCTGGATGCTCGTGAGGTGGTGAACGAGCGTCGCCTCGCTGTACACATACAGGGGAGTGCCATAGACGCGGGCCAGTTCGGAAACCGGCACATCCTCGCAGAACAGCACGCGTTCCCGGTAATGAAAGTGGTCCATCCGTCAGTTCCCTTGCCAAAGGGGCGGGATCAGCGCGCCGCCAGCCGCGCCTTCCAAGCCGCCAGCGCCGACGCCACCGCCTTGGGACCCGTCGATCCCTCGGTGCGGAATGCCGCCAGCGCCTTTTCAACTCCCAACACCTCATATACCCCCGGAGCGAGGCCGGGGACGATCGAGTTGAAATTCCCGGCGGGCAATTCCGCCAGCCGGCACCGGTTCTCCTCGCATTGACGGACCAGTTTGCCCACACTCTCATGGGCCGTCCGCATCGGCATCCCGTGCTTCACGAGGTGTTCCAGCAGGGTGGTGGCATCGAGGAACCCTTCTTCCAGGCGCGCGCCGATCCTGTCCCGGCGCAATCGGCTCGAGGCCACCAGCGGGGCGGCGACGGCCAGCGACCTCTCCACCGTGTCCACGGCATCAAAGACCGCTTCCTTGTCCTCCTGCAGGTCGCGGTTGTAGGCCAACGGCAGTCCCTTCAGGATCACCAGTATCCTCTGGAGCGAGGCGTTCACCCGCGCCGTGCGCCCGCGCATCAGTTCAAGCACATCAGGGTTTTTCTTTTGCGGCATCAGGCTCGAGCCGGTGCAGAAGGCATCGGATAGCTCGAGGAAACCGAACTCCGTGGTCGCCCAGAGAACCCACTCCTCGGCCCAGCCACCCAGGTGGGTCGCCAGCAGGGTGAGCGCGAACAGGAACTCGGCGGCGAAGTCGCGGTCCGACGAGACATCGAGCGAGTTGGCCGCCACGCCGTCGAAACCCAACTCCCGGGCCACGAAGGCCCGGTCGAGAGGGAGCGAAGAGCCCGCCAGCGCCCCGGCACCCAGGGGCAGCCAGTTGAGCCTGGCCCGGGCATCCAGCAGGCGGCCGCGGTCGCGCTCGAGTTTCTCCACATACGCCAGGTAGTAGTGCGGGGCCAAAACGGGTTGCGCCCGCTGAAGGTGGGTGTAGCCCGGCAGGATCACGCCGTCCTCGCGCTCCGCGGCGTCCACGAAGGCGCGCTGCAGTCCGGTCACTCCAACGACAACGCGGTCGAGGGCGTCACGGGTCCATAGCTTCATCGCCGTGGCGACCTGATCGTTCCGGCTGCGGCCGGTGTGCAGTTTGCGGCCCGTGTCGCCCAGTCGGCTGATCAGTTCCACCTCGATGTGCGTGTGGATGTCCTCAAGGTCGCGGCGCCAGGCCAGACGGCCCTCTTCGATTTGCGTGGCGATCTCGCCAAGCGCCTTCACCAGCGCGGCGGACTCCTCCGCCGAGACCAGCCCCACATGCGCCAGCATCCGCGCATGGGCCTGGCTGCCCGCGATGTCGTGCCGGTAAAGACGGTGGTCAAACGAGATCGACTCGGTGTAGGCCTCCACCAGCGCGTCCGGGCCGGAGGAAAACCGGCCGCCCCAAGTCTTGCCCCCCTGCGTGCTCATCCATCGCCCCTTCAGGTTTGCCCAAACACCGGATCCAACAGGTTCAACTTACCATGCGAATGGGCCGGAACCTTGGAAAACAAGCGGGTTTGGGTGGAACGGAGTCCCATTCCAACGGTACGATGGTTAATAAGGAAATGTGTCGCCATGCGCCTGCCCGCAACACTCATATTCACCTTGCTTTTGCTATCAGGAGCCATGGGCTGGGCCTCCGGCAACAAGCCGTGGGCCATTGAAGGCTGGCTCGACACCCGGCCCCCCGAGGTTCATGACACCGCCTGGGTGCGCAACCCCATCGACCGTTTCGTGCTGGCCAGGCTGGAAAAGGAAGGCTTGAAACCCTCGCCCGAAGCGGCGCCCGAAGTCCTTCTGGCGCGCCTGCACCACTCGATCACCGGTTTGCCCCCTTCCGCCGCCCGACGCGCCGAATTCCTGGCCGATGCCGACCCGGCCCGGCTTGAAAGGCGGATGGAACGCCTCTTGGACGATCCGGCTTACGGGGAGCGCTGGGCGCGGCACTGGCTCGACATCGCCAGGTACGCCGACAGCAAGGGCTATGTCTTCCTCGAGGATCGCCATCTCCATTTCGCCTGGACCTACCGCGACTGGGTCATTGACGCGCTCAACCGCGACATGCCCTATGACCGGTTCGTGAAGGAACAGTTGGCCGCCGACAGGCTCCATCCCGAAGGGACGCCCGGACGGGAAAACATCGCGGCGCTCGGCTTCCTCACGGTCGGCCGCCGTTTCCTCAACAACCAGCACGACATCCTCGACGACCGGATCGATGTGGTCACGCGCGGCCTGCTTGGGCTCACCGTCGCCTGCGCCCGCTGCCACGACCACAAGAACGATCCGGTGACGATGGAGGACTACTATTCGCTCTACGCGGTTCTCGCCGCCAGTCGCGAGCCCGAAGACCTTCCGCTGCTGGGCGCCGGTTCCCTGACACGCGCCGAGCAGGCGTTCCTGGCGGAACAAAAGAGGCGGGACGACGCCGTGGACGATTATGTCCGCCGGCGCCGGGGCGACCTCATCGCCGGGTTTTCCCGGCCCGAGGCGGTGGCCCCGCACCTTCTGGCCGCCTCGGCGGACACGGCACTGCAAACCGACCTGGCCCGCGAACACGACCTGAATCCGACGCTGGTGGCGCGATGGCGCGAATTCCTGTCCGTGCAGCCGGATTCGGATCCGCTGTGGTCGACATGGAAGGCGCTGGCGCCGGCTTCCGGAGCGGAATGGAACAAGGCCGTCATGAAACGGCGGATGGAAGCCCCCAAAAGCCCCGCTTGGGCCGCCGGCATGCTGGAACCGGCCCCGGCGACACACATGGACCTGGCCCGCAGGGTTGCGGCCCTCCTTTCCGCCGCCGCCAAGGGCGATCCCGCGCTGGCGCCCTACCGCGCCACGCTCGCGGGTCCGGGCGGACCCCTGGACCTGCCGCCCGAACAGACCGGCAAGCTGCTGGGCCGGGCCGACCGCGATGCCCAGCGCGACCTCCAGCGGCAGGCCGACGAATGGAGGGCGATCACTCCGCCGGCGCTGGCCAGGGCCATGGTCCTCGAGGATATTCCCGATCCGCCCCGGGCCCGCGTGTTCAAGAGGGGAAACCCCCTGCGGCAGGGTGACGAGATTCCCAAGCGGTTTGTCGCCTGCCTGGCCAACGGATCGCCCATCACCCTCGGATCCGGTTCCGGAAGGCTTGAACTGGCGAACGCCATCACCCGTCCCGACCACCCGCTCCTGGCGCGGGTCATCGTCAACCGGGTCTGGATGCACCACTTCGGCGAGGGGCTGATCCGCACGCCGGGAGACTTCGGCGCCCGGGGCGAGGAACCCACCCACCCCGGCCTGCTCGATTGGCTGGCCCGCGACCTCATCGCGAACGGCTGGTCCCTGAAGCGGTTGCACCGCCAGATTCTCGGATCGGCCACTTGGCGGCAGTCGAGCGCGCGCCGCGGGGAACTGGAAAAACGCGATCCGGAAAACCGCCTGCTGGCTCGCCAAAACCTCCGCCGGATCGACTGGGAAACGCTTCGCGACAAGCTGCTGCTGGCCTCAGGATCGCTGGAGCCGGCCCGGGGCGGCCCGCCCGAGCCGGTGCTTTCCTGGCCCTGGTCGGGTCGCCGGACCATTTACACCTATGTGGAGAGGCAGAACGCGCCCGGAGCCCCCCGCGCCTTCGACGCCGCCAGCCCGGACACCAGCACGCCCCGCCGGTTCGAAACCCTCACCGCCGCCCAGGGCCTGTTCCTGCTCAACAGCCCGTTCGTGATCGACCAGGCCGCCGGCATGGCCCGCAGGGCCCTTGTGGAAAGCGACCCTGTCACTGCCCTCTTCCGCATCGCCTGGGGCCGTGACCCGACTTCCCACGAACTTACCGAGGCCGGGAAATTCCTCGCCCAACCGTTGCCCGCGCGCGCGGCGGCGCCGTCGGCTTGGTCATGCGGACAAGCCCGCATCAAGGACGACACCCTCATCGCCTACGCGCCCCTTTCACGATTCACCGGGTCGGCGTGGCAGGCCACGCCCCTGCTGCCCGCCCCCGGCACGGGCAAGATGCACCTCACATCCACGGGCGGCCATCCGCCCAGCGACCATCCCATGGTCGTGGTCCGAAGGTTCACCGCGCCCGCCGACATGACCGTGAACATCAGCGGAACGCTCGAGCATCCCGATTACCGGGGCGACGGCGTGCGGGCCTGGCTGGCCGGCCCCGGCGGGAAGGTCATCGCCTCATGGAAGTCCCTCCATGGGGAAGCGGCCACGATGGCCGGGCCCGTCAGGCTTGGAAAGGGACAGTCCCTCGACTTCGCCGTCGGGCCGGGCGAAAACCCCGGCTACGACTCGTTCCTGTGGGCGCCCGTCGTCACCGACGCGGAAACAGGTGCCACCCACGACGCCTCGCGCGGCTTCCCCGGCCCGGCTCAGGCGCCGCCCGTCCCGCTGGCCCAGTTGGCGCAAACGCTGGTTCTCGGCAACCCGTTTCACTTCGTGGAATGACGCGCATGGAACCCGCCGCGCTCGACCGCCGCCACATGCTCCGGGCCTCGGGAACCGGCCTCGGCGCGCTGGCCATGGCCATGATGAACGCCGGTAGGTCAGCCGCCGCCGATCCCCTTGTTTCCAAGGCGCCGGCCCACGCGCCCCGCGCCCGGCGACTCATCCACCTGTTCATGAACGGCGGCCCGTCGCACCTCGACTCGTTCGACCCCAAGCCCGAACTGGCCCGCCACGCGGGAAAGCCCCTTCCCGGGCCGGTCCCGATCACCGAACGGGCCACCGGCGCCGCGATGCCCTCCCCGTTCCGGTTCCGCCAATGGGGACAATCGGGCCTGCAAGTCAGCGACATGTTTCCCCTGTTGGCTCGCCATTGCGCCGATGAACTCTGCGTGGTGCGGTCGATGCGAACCGACAGCCCCAACCATGAACCGGCGCTCATGATGATGAACTGCGGCGAGCAGCGGCTCGTCAGGCCCAGCCTGGGAAGCTGGCTGGTGCAGGGACTTGGAAACGAGGCGCGCGACCTGCCGGGGTTCGTGGTCCTCTGCCCCGACGGCATGCCGGTTCAGGAGGGCCAGAACTGGCAAAGCGCCTTCCTGCCCGCAGCTTGCCAGGGGTTGCCGCTTGACACCGGCAGGCCCGACACGAGATCCCTCGTGGAAAACCTGCGGCACCCATCCCTTTCATCGCTGGCTCAGCGGAACCAGCTCGACCTGCTCAGGCGGCTCACCCCGCCCCCCATCCCCTTGGCGGACCCCAGGCTGGAGGCGCGGATCGCCTCGATGGAGCTGGCCTTCCGGATGCAGGTGGAGGGGTCGGACGCCTTCGACCTCGACTTGGAACCGGCATCCACGCGGGCGCTTTATGGCGAGGGAACCCAAGGCAGGCAAATGCTGCTGGCCCGCAGGCTGGTGGAACGCGGCGTTCGCGTGGTGCAGGTCTGGACGGGCGCCGGCCAGCCTTGGGACAGCCACGACGACCTCGAGGCCAACCACCGGCGCCTGGCGCGCGACTGCGACCAGGCGATCGCCGCACTATTGGTCGACCTCAGGCGCCGCGGCCTCCTCGACGACACCCTCGTGCTGTGGGGCGGGGAGTTCGGACGCACGCCCACGGTGGAACTTCCCACGCCGGGCTCCAACCTCGGCAGGCTCAACGGCCGCGACCACAACCCCTACGGCTTCACCGTTTGGATGGCCGGGGGAGGAGTGCGCGCCGGCACGGCGGTGGGCGCCACCGACCCATTCGGCTTCCACGCCGTCGAAAACCCCGTCCATGTGCACGACCTGCACGCGACGATCCTGCATTTGATGGGATTCGACCACGAGAGGCTCACCTTCCACCACGCCGGCCGCGACTTCCGCCTCACCGATGTGCACGGCAAGGTCGTGCGGGAGATGATCTCTTGAAGAAAGGATGATTCAGCTAGATGGAATTGTCCGGAGATTGACATCAAGGGTTATGGATTCAACGATCGAGGAATCCACTTGGAAACGACATCCCCATGCGCAAGCCTTGGCTGACCGTCATCCTCACCTTGTGCGCGGCGGTGCCCGGGCGCGCCGATGACGGATTCGAGCGCCATGTGCGCCCCCTGCTCGCGGAGCGGTGCCAAGGCTGCCATGGGCCGAAAAAACAGCATGGCGGCCTGCGCCTCGACACCCGCGAGGGCGCCATGAAGGGCGGCGACGCCGGCCCGGTGATCGTGCCTGGAAAACCCGCTGAAAGCCGCTTGCTGGCGGTTCTCGCGCCCGATGCCGAACCTCGCATGCCGCCCGGCAAGCCGCTGGCCGCCGGGGAAATCCGTTCGCTTGGGGAATGGATCGCGCGGGGCGCCCCCTGGCCAGCGGAACCCGCGAGCAAAGCGGCAATCGGAGATCCATGGGGTCTCAAGCCTCTCGCTGAAAGGCCCGTTCCCGGAGACCCGGCAAGGGCGATCGACGCCTTCATCAACGCCCGGCTCAAGGCGGAGGGGTTGGTCGCCTCCCCGCGCGCCGACCGGCGCACCCTGCTGCGGAGGGCGGCCTTCGTGGTCACCGGGATGCCACCCCGGCCCGAGTCCGTGGAGGCGTTCCTCGCCGACACGCGGCCGGGGGCCTGGGACAGGGCGCTGGACCATCTGTTTTCCGGGCCCGCCCACGGCGAACGATGGGCGCGCCATTGGCTCGATGTCGCCCGGTACGCCGACACCAAGGGCTATGTCTTCTTCCAGGACGGATCGTTCCCCTGGTCGTGGGCCTACCGCGACTGGGTCGCGCGCGCCTTCAACGCCGACCTGCCTTACGACCGTTTTGTCCGCGCCCAACTCGCCGCCGATCGCCTGCAAGGAGGCGAATGCGGCCCCGCCGACCTCCCGGCCCTTGGCTTCCTCACCCTGGGCGGGCGGTTCATGAACAACCAGCACGACATCATCGACGACCGCATCGATGTGGTCACCCGCGGCCTGCTCGGCCTCACGGTCAGTTGCGCGCGCTGCCACGACCACAAGTTCGATCCGGTTCCCACGAGGGATTACTACAGCCTCCACTCGGTGTTCGCCTCGTCGGTGGAGCCCGAGGTGCCTCCCCTTTTCTCCCCGGAACCCTCCACCGACGAATACGGCTGCTTCCGGGAGGAACTCGAGGCGAGGGAACGCGCGCTGGCGGATTTCGTCGATGAAAAACATGGGAAAATACTCGGTGCCGCCAGGGGGCGCCTGGCGGATCATCTCGTGGCGGTGGCGAGGTTGCGGGGCAAGCCGCCGCAGGACGACTTCATGCTCCTGGCCGATCCGGATGATCCGAATCCGACCCTGCTGAAGAGGTGGCGGGCCTGGCTCGACGCGCCGGCGCGCCGGGACGATCCGGCCTGGAGGCTTTGGCTGGCGATCGAGGGCAAGGGGCCCGATGCCTTCCCATGGGAACCCAAGGCGCTGCTTTCCACGGAAGCGGCAAGGGGCGCGCCCTCGCCCATCATCGAGGCTATCAAGGCGCGGCAACCCCGCTCCCTGCCGGAAGCGGCGGCGGCCTACGCCTCGGCCTTCGCGGCGCCCAACCGGATGCGCGACCCGGCCGTTGCCCGCTCATGGGATGATCCGGCCTCGCCATGGAACACGCCGGCGACGGCATTCTCCGACTTGGAATTGCTGCCCGACAGGGCGGGCCAGGGTGTCTTAAAACAATTGCGATCCTCGGTGGAGCAATGGCGCGTCTCCGGGCCGGCCGCGCCACCCCGGGCCCACGCCCTCGTGGATGCCCCAAAACCCGTCGATGGAAGGGTTTTCCTCCGCGGCAACCCGCTCAGGCCCGGGGAGGAGGCTCCACGCGCGGTGCCCGCCTCGCTTGGCAGCCGGGCGCCGGTTCGCGCGGGATCGGGCAGGCTGGAACTCGCCCGGGCCATCACCGCGCCCGACCATCCCCTCCTGGGGCGGGTCTGGGTCAACCGTGTCTGGCAGGTCTGCTTCGGCGAGGGATTGTCGCGCACGCCCGGCGATTTCGGATCGCGAGGCGACCTTCCGAGCCACCCCGAACTGCTCGACCACCTCGCCATCGCCTTGTCGCGCGACGGTTGGTCCACGCGCCGCCTGCTCCGCGCCATCCTCGCGAGCGATGCCTGGCAGCGCTCGGGTGAGGCAACGGCTGAAACCCGGGCCAAGGATCCGGACAACCGTTTCCTGGCCAGGCGCGATCCGCGCCGGCTCGACTTCGAGGCTCTTCGTGATTCCATGCTCTCCGTATCAGGCAGGCTTGATCCGTCCTCCGGAGGCCCGTCCGCGCGCGACCTCAACTCGCCCCGCCGGGCGATTTACCTCCACATCGACAGGCTTCAGGTTCCCGGCCTGCTTCGCCAGTTCGATTTTCCCAGCCCTGATTCCGCCGCGCCTCGCCGGGACATCACCACGACGCCGCTGCAGGCCCTTTGGCTCATGAACCATCCCTTCGGCATCGCCTGCGCCGAAGCGCTGGCCAAGCGCTCCGGCAATCCCGCCAACCCGTCCGGGTGGACGACAAACCTGTACCGCTTCGCCCTTCAGGAAACACCCACTGCCGAGGAGGCCGGGCTCATGGAGCGCTTCCTGAAATCAGCGGGCCCCGATGGGCCCCGTCAGGCGGCCCAGGCCCTCCTGGCGGGCAACGCGTTCTCCTTTGTCGACTGAGGATCGCCCATGGTGCTTCCCCCGATCCCGACGCCCTTCGACAGGCGCGAGTGGCTGGCCGCCCTGCCGTTCGGCATGGGGGCCACGGCGCTCGCCGCGACGGACGATTCGCTGGCGCCAAAAGCGCCCGGGCACAAGGCCAAGGCCAGGCGGATGGTTCACCTGTTCATGAATGGCGGCCCCAGCCAGGTGGATACCTTCGACCCCAAGCCGGCCCTCGACCGGTGGCACGGCAAGCCTGTTCCCGATGGCTCGTTTCGAACCGAGCGGAAGACGGCCGGCGCCATGCGTTCGCCCTTCAGGTTCCACAAGCATGGCCGATCGGGCCTTGAGGTGAGCGAATTGTTCGAGGCCACGGCCTCCCGCCATGCCGACCGCATGTGCGTGATCCGTTCGATGCGCGCGGAAGTTCCCAACCATGAGCCATCGCTGATGCTCATGAACACCGGAGACGGCCGGTTGCCCCGCCCCAGCGTCGGCTCATGGCTTCTCTACGGCCTTGGAACCGAGGGAGCCAACCTGCCGGCCTTCGTGGTCTTGTGCCCGGGCGGATTGCCGATCGTGGGCGTGCAAAATTGGCGCAGCGCCTTCCTGCCGGGAGCCTATCAAGGGGTCCACCTCGATACTTCCCGCACCGATCCGGCCCAATTGCTTGAGAACCTCAGGCATCCGGGCAAGGCACCCGGGGCGCTGCGCGGGCAATACGACCTGCTCGCCGCCCTCAACCGCCGCCACATGGCGGGCCGGGCCGACAGCGCCGCCCTCGAGGCGCGCTTGCAGTCGTTCGAACTCGCCTTTCGCATGCAGGCCGAGGGACTCGACGCGCTCGACCTCTCCCGCGAGGATGCCCGCGTCCGGCAGGCCTACGGCGACACCACCCACGGCAGGCAACTGCTGCTGGCCCGCCGCTTGCTGGAAAGGGGCGTGCGCGTGGTGCAGGTCTGGAGTGGCGGCGGTCAGCCATGGGATAACCACGACGGGCTTGAGCGGCAGCACCGTTCTCTTGCCCAGGGATGGGACCGGGCCATCGCGGCGTTCCTCGACGACCTGCGCAACCGGGGGATGCTCGACGAGACGCTGGTCCTGTGGGGCGGGGAGTTCGGCCGCACCCCCGTCGCCGAACTTCCCGGACTCTCGGGGCGGGACCACAACCACTACGGCTTCTCGGTATGGATGGCCGGTGGCGGGGTGAAGGGCGGCGTCGCCCATGGCGCCACCGACGAACTCGGCTTCCGCGCCGTGGAAAACCCCGTTTCGGTGCACGACCTCCACGCGACGATGCTGCACCTGATGGGCTTCGACCACGAGAAACTCACCTACCGCCTCGCCGGCCGCGACTTCCGACTCACCGATGTGCACGGCAAGGTTGTGCGGGAGATAATCGGGTGAAGAATTTCGGGTAGCTACATGTTTGCCATCCAAGTGAGCGGGCAATGGCTTTTCCGGCACCCTGAAATTCCGTCTGACCGCTATAGTCCAAGATGCCATGGCAACGGGTTGTTGACAGGCTTCGGGGATTGGCATGAGTGTTCTTCTCGGCGCGCAGGGATTGTCCAAGGCGTTTGGAATCCGGCCCCTGTTCAGCGACCTTTCGTTCGACCTGCGCGAAGGCGAGCGCGTCGGGCTCATCGGGCCCAATGGCGCGGGCAAATCAACCCTGCTCAAGATACTCGCCGGGGCGATTCCGGCCGATTCGGGAATCCGGTCCATCAGAAGGTCGGCACGCCTGGCCTATGTCGCCCAGGACGATGTCTTCACCTCCGGACACTCCATCCGAGAGGCGGTGCTCGAGGCCATCGCCAACGATGATGCCGAGGAGCATGAAAAGGAAACCACCGCCAGCATTGTCCTCACCCAAGTGGGTTTCGACGACGATTCCAAGCCCGCCGGGCAGCTTTCGGGCGGATGGCGCAAACGACTGAGCATCGCCCGGGCCATGGCCCAAAAGCCCGACTTGCTGCTCATGGACGAGCCCACCAACCATCTCGACCTGCCGGGGATCGTTTGGCTGGAACGGCTGCTGCGCTCGGCGCCCTTCGGCTATGTCGTGGCCACGCACGACCGAGCCTTCCTGCGCGCCGTCGCCGACGACATCCTCGAGATCAGCCGCGTGTATCCCGCCGGCTACTTCCGGGCCAAGGGCACCTACGACCAGTTCATCGACCGCCGAGAGGAGTTTCTGGAAGGGCAGGCGCGCCTGCGCGACTCCGTCGCCAACCAGGTGCGCCGTGAGACGGAATGGCTTGGCCGCAAGGCGGCGGCCCGCACCCGCAAGGCCGCCTCGCGCATCGAGGATGCCCTCGACCGCCGGGGCGAACTCGCCGACCTCCAGGCGCGCACCGCCGCCGCGGCCACCGCGGGCATCGACTTCGTCTCCACGGGCAGGCAGTCGCGCAAGTTGCTCGTCGCCGAAGGCGTCGCCAAGTCGATGGGCGGCAGGCGTCTCTTTTCGGGCATCGACATGATGCTGATGCCCGGCACCCGGTTGGGCCTGCTGGGGCCCAACGGCAGCGGCAAAAGCGTCTTGCTCCGCACCATCGCCGGGGAACACGCCCCCGACGCTGGAACCGTCGTTCCGGCCGAGGGTCTCAGGCGCGTCATGTTCGAGCAAGGCCGGTCCGCCCTCGACCCCAACCAGACGCTGCGCCGCGCCCTTTGCCCGGCCGGCGACGAGGTTCATTTCCGCGGCAGGCCTGTCCATGTCACGGCGTGGGCCCGGCAGTTCCTGTTCCAGGCCGAACAGATCGATGTTCCCGTGGGTTCCCTCTCGGGAGGGGAGCAGGCACGGGTCCGGCTCGCGCAAATGATGCTCCAGCCCGCCGACCTGCTGCTGCTCGACGAACCGACCAACGACCTCGACATCCCCGCCCTCGAGGTGCTGGAGGAGGCGCTCACCGACTTCCCCGGCGCCCTCGTCCTGGTCAGCCACGACCGGGAACTGATGGACAGGGTCTGCACCGAGGTGATCGGCCTCGACGGCATGGGAGGAATCGGCCGCTACGCGACCGTGGGCCAGTGGCTCGCGGCGCTCGAAAAGGCCCGCAAGGAGGCCGATGCCGCGGAGGCGCGGGCGGCGGCTCCGCCGCCGCGACAGGCGTCTCCCTCCAAGCCGAAGCCGAGGAAGCTTTCGTACAAGGAGCAAGGGGAACTCGACGGGATGGAGGAGGCCGTGCTGGCCGCCGAGGACTTGGCCGCCAGGAGGCAGGAGGCGGTGCAGCAGGCCTCGGCGGCCGGCCATGCGGCGCTCGCCGAAGCCTGCCGCCTGCTGGAGGAATCACAGCGGGAGGTGGAGCGACTCTACGCCCGCTGGCAGGAACTCGAGTCCCGCTCGGCGGGCGCCTGATCGGCTTGGGATCATTCAACCAATTTGACGACCTTCAATGAAGCCTTTTTGGCCTTGGCGACCATGTCGGCCGTCCCCTTGCCCCCGGGCGCGGCGACCACCAGTTCCGGCTTGGACGCCAGCATGTCGTTGTTGCGCTGCAGCCCCGCGTGCCGGCCGAGGCGCCAATTAGGCTTGAAAACCTCAACGGGCACGCCCCGGCTCGCGGCCCATTCGCTGGCCAGGGCGTCGGCGCCCTTGGCTCCCCCGTGGATGATCATGGTGATCGGATTTTCGGCATGGATCCGGTCGAGGCCGGAGAAAAGGAGATTCCGGTCGCCGAAATCGCGCCCGCCCGTCACAAGGATCTTCATGCGGTTCTCCATGGCGGCTCTGCCGGCACCCTCCCGGCCCACCCCGGGAAGGAATCCAGACATGTCAGCCACATCCCTTCGCTTGGGAAAGGCGCCCGTTCAGTGAATCGTCATGATTTCAGCAAGGCCCATTCCCTGCATCGTTCTCCAATTACATTGAAAAATGGAAAGCTGGACGGCATCAACGGGGAACTGGACTTCGATGCCAAGGTCGGGATTCCCCGCACAAGCATCGTGCCCCTGGCTTCGTTCAGGGCTCTCAAGGTGTGGAATATGGCCTGAACAAGCAGACGCATAAGAACCCTTAAGGAGGTGAATGGCAAACTGGCATGATTCAAATCTGATTTGAAATTATACCGATCCTGTTCCATTGATCCGAAAAGCTTGTCTTCTCCGGGCCACGGTCATCAGCTGCAACCATGC
>JAGWVO010000334.1 GCA_018970845.1 Planctomycetota bacterium | reverse complement strand
GCGGCCAACGGCAACTACTTCTATTTCCGCGGTCTGGCCAGCTACGAGCACGACCTTTGGGAAGATTTCCAGCTCAAGGCCGTTTTGCAGGGACAGGCGACGGACAACGCGCTGGTCGACAGCGAGCAGTTTTCCGTGGGCGGACTCAACACGGTGCGCGGGTATCTCGAGTCGCAGACGGTGGGCGACAGCGCCATCGCCGGAAGTCTGGAACTTCGCTCGCCCTCGCTCCTGCGCTGGTGGGTGCAGGGCGGAAAAAACGAAATCCGTTTGCTCGGTTTTGTCGATGGCGGTTCGGTCTTCATCAATGACCCGCTGCCCGAGCAGACGACGAACTTCAACCTCTTGAGCGTCGGCTTCGGAGCACTGGCCAAGTTCGTCGATTGGATCAATGGCGCGATCTACGTGGGTATACCGCAGATCACGCAGGGCAGCAGCGCCGGGAATAACTACCGGCCGGCCGGCCAACCGCTGCTTGTTTTCCGCGTCTGGGGGGAATTCTGATATGGAACCGCGTTCTTTCATCAACCGCCTGATCATTCCCGCGCTCGTCGTGCTGACTCTCGCCACCCAAGCCGCAGCCGCCGAACCCGACTGGTGGAAACCGGAATGGACCGGCCGAACCAAGTTCACCCTCGACCCCTCGGCCGAGGGCGCCGAGATCAAGGGCAAACCGGGCGAGACCGTCCTGCTTGTGCGCCTGCATCCTGGCAATCTCGCCTTCGAAATGGCGCAACCCGACGGCAGCGACCTGCGCTTTGTCACCGCCGACGGGAAGGTATTGCCGTTCCATCTCGAAAAATTCGATCCGCTCATGGCGGAGGGATTTGCCTGGGTCAAGGTCCCGTCTGTCGGGGAAAGTGGCAGCTCGGAATTTTTCCTCTACTACGGCAATGCGACCCCCGATGCCGAGGGTGCGCCCGATCCGGCCAAAACCTACACGGACAATACCGTCATCGTGTACCACCTGAACGAACGCGGCACGCCGCCCCAGGACGTCACACCGAATGCCAACCACGCGGCAAGCGCCGGCAACATCTCCGAAGGGACCATCGTGGCCGACGGGTTGCGGTTGGTTGGACGCGAACCGGTGTCCATTCCCGGTTCGGCGGCCAATGCGTGGAACTCGGGCGGCGACCTCACGCTGGTTTTCTGGGTCAAGCCGATCGCCACGGCGAACGAGGCGATTCTTTTTGCCCGCCCCGCCGCCGGCAATTTCCGTCTGGGTCTGGCTCCGGGCGGCGCACCGTTCCTCGAAGTCGAGGGGCAACCGCGCGCAGTCGCCACCGAAAAGGTCTCCGACGCGACGTGGCGCCAAATCGCCGTCAACGCATCCGGCGGCAAGATGACCCTTTATCTCGACGGTCGGGAAGTCGGCGCCGTCAACGCGGCTTTGCCCGCCGGCGACGGCACGATGTTCCTCGGCGGGCCTGATCCGGCCGTATCCAGCGAAGGACGTTTTCTCGGGGAGTTCGACGAGTTGCAAATCTACAAGACGGCGCTCCCCGCGCCGGACCTGCGCTTGATGAGCGTCAACCAGTCGGGCAGCGATGCTGCCGGCAAGGTTCTCGCTTTCGCCGAGACCGAAGGCGGCGGTGCCGCGGGCGGTGGACACGGCGGCGCGCTCGAGCACGTGATGCTCTTCGGCGACATCGCCAAGAACATGATGTTCGACGGTTGGATTGCCGTCTTTGTCTGCGTGATCATGATGATCCTGGGATGGTCGGTGGCTGTGGCGAAGTTCGTGCGCTTGCGTTCCCTTGCCAAAGGCGATGCGGAGTTCCTCAGCCAGTGGGGCGAAGTCTCCGGTGACCTCACGGTCCTTGACGCCGACGACCCGGACTCGTTGACCAACCTGCGCATGGAGGCGATGGAGACCAAGGGAGCCAGCAAACAACAGGCGAACATTCGCCGGATGCTCAACTCGCCCTGCTACCACTTGTATCACCGCGGGATCAAAGAGATCCGTCACCGCATCTCCGATCCCGAGCGCCACCGGGGTTTGTCCGTGCGCTCCATCCAGGCCATCCGGGCTTCGCTCGACGCCGGCATGGTCAGGGAGCGACAAGCTCTGAACAAGGGGTTGGTCATCCTGACCACGAGCATCGCCGGCGGCCCTTACGTCGGTCTGCTCGGCACGGTTGTGGGGGTGATGATCACCTTTGCCATCATCGCCAAGTCGGGCGAGGTCGACGTCAACTCGATCGCGCCGGGCATCGCCAGCGCCTTGCTGGCCACAACGGTCGGCCTGTTTGTCGCCATTCCCGCCCTCTTCATGTACAGCGTGCTGAGCTCGCGGATCAAAGACGTCATCGCCTCGATGCAGGTCTTCATCGACGAGTTTGTCACCAAGATTGCAGAGGCTTATCCGCCCCCGGGTGAAGGGCTGCCCCCGCACTTCCTCCCGTCAGGCAACCAGCCCGAACCGATCGAGGCCCAACTGAACTGATCATGGACGCCGGAGGAGACGAGAAGAGTTACGACGACATCAATGTCACCCCGATGGTGGACCTCTACCTCGTGCTGCTCTTGATTTTCATCATCATGACAACGGCGGGCGTGCAGGGTGTGAAGGTCGATCTGCCCAAATCTTCGAGCAAACCGGCCGACCTGAGCGGTCCGAAAAGCCGGGCCATCACGGTGAACAACCAGGGCAAGATCGCCTTGGACACCGTGCCGGTGACGTTGGCCGAACTCGAAGCACGCCTCAAGGAGCACAAAGCGAAAGTTCCCGAGTTCCCCGTTGTGATACGGGGTGACCGCCAGACGCAATACGACGGCATCATGAGCGTGCTTGATGTCTGCGGGCGCCTCGGCATCACGCAGGTCGGTCTCGCCACGGTCGGTCCAGAATAAATCATGGCGCTGACGTCCCCAACACCCGGCTCGGGAGAGACCGGTGGCAAACGATCGCCAATCGTCTGGATAGCCGTCGCTGCGGCGGCACTCCTGGCCGTCGGCGCGGCAGCGTTCTTTTTTCTCGGTGGGTCCGACAAGCCGAAGAAAAGAACGGCCACGGTGGTGAACATCATGCCGGTGCTTCCCCCACCTCCGCCACCCACGCCGCCCCCAACCCCGCCGCCGGCACCTCCCGATCCGGTCGAACCGCCGCCCGACGCACCCGAATTTGTCGAGGAAACCACTCCCGACTCACCTCCCGAGCCCGAACCGGCCCCGGATGCGCCCGCGCCAATGGGCTCCAACATCCAAGGGGACGGACCGCCCGATGGTTTCGGTCTGGTCGGAAAAGGCGGCGGCGGGATGATCGGCGGACGCGGCCAAGGAGGCGGAGCCGGCACGCGCTTCGGATGGTATGCCGGCCGTGTGCAAAACGCGGTGACCTCGGCCCTGCGGACCCATCAAAGCACCCGGGCGTCACAACTCAGCCTCAAGGCGCGCATCTGGGTCGATGCTTCCGGGCGCGTGACGCGCGCCTCGCTTGAAGGTTCCTCCGGCGACCGCGAAACCGACCGGGCTTTGCAGCAGGAAATTCTTACTGGCCTGCGGTTGCCAGATCCGCCGCCGGAGGATATGCCGATGCCGATTGTCATGCGCATTAATGCCTCCCGACCATGAGCCGCCGCGTCCTCCAAGTCTTTGCGGCCGCCGCCCTCCTGGCGGCTCCATCTGCGCGCGCTGCTGACGAAGCCCCCTTGCCGGCGAACCTACAGGGCGCGGAGGCCGCCACCGTTCTGGAAGCGAACGACAATGACCGAAGCGCGAAGCTTGCTTCCCCAGGACCCGAAGCCGCCGCGAAGGATGCACCCGGTGCGGTGACAACCTCCACCCCTCCCGCAGCAAGGTCTGCGAACCCCGCAGGTGGTTATGCTCCGGCGGCACAACCTGCGGCGAGTGTCGTCGAGAACGCTGTAGTTCCTGCCGCCCCGACGCAGGAAGAACTCGCCTTGGCCGAGCGCTTGCTCTTGAGGGAGGCGGAGCACCGGATGGAAAACAGCGGCGGCGTTGATGCTTCCGGGGGAAAATCCACCGCGGCTTCATCATCCGACACAGCGACTGCACCGGAAGTTCTGCAGGAAACTTCCTCGCAGATGGCTGCCGTGAAGGTTGACCCTGCGGCGCCCGCCGAAGCCAGAGAGACCGTCTGGACGGTGGCGCCCTATGCGGATGCAGACGCTGCGCCGCTGGCCGCGACAGCGGGAGGCGATGCTGCC
This sequence comes from Planctomycetota bacterium, assembly GCA_018970845.1. Classification (GTDB taxonomy): domain Bacteria; phylum Planctomycetota; class Planctomycetia; order Gemmatales; family Gemmataceae; genus REEB421. The sequence goes on along the minus strand of JAGWVO010000334.1, from coordinate 75 downwards.
TCCGCGGCCGCCTCCGGTGCGAGTGGGCCTTCCGCCCCGGCGAACGTCGCTACCGGCTCGAACGTGGCCTCCACA
>JAGWVO010000006.1 GCA_018970845.1 Planctomycetota bacterium | reverse complement strand
GGCGGCGCGCAAGGCCGCCGTGGAGGCCGAGGTGGACCTCAAATACCGAGAACTGGTGGCCAAGCTCCCCCCCGCGGAACAGGCGTGGGAGAAAACGCTTCAGGACAACTTGGGATCGTTTTATCTTCCATTGCACAAGCGCGATAAAATCGCGGGAAAATCAAACGCCTGGGATTTCGTCAAGGATGATCCCAACCTGCCAAGGGTGCTGCTCATCGGCGACTCGGTTTCCCGGGGATACACGCAGGCGGCGCGGAAGGCCCTCGCCGGCAAGGCGAATGTCCACCGGGCGCCGGCCAATTGCGGTCCCACGGCCAGCGGACTCAAGAACCTCGACGCCTGGCTGGGCGAAGGCAAATGGGATCTCATTCATTTCAATTTCGGCATCCACGACCGCGGCACGCCCCTGGCCGATTACACCGGGCGGCTTGAGCAGTTGGTGGCCCGCATGAAAAAGACGGGGGCGAAACTCGTTTGGGCCAGCACCACGCCGATTCCCGATTCCGCCGACGGCAAGCAGAAGGCCGCGTCCATCGTGGAACGCAACGCCGCCGCCGCCAAGGTGATGGCCGCTCACGGCGTGCCCACCGACGACCTCTTTGCCGCCATCACCCCGCACCTGGCGGAAATGCAAAACCCAAGCGATGTGCATTTCAACGGCAAGGGGTACGACTTCCTGGGCCAAAAGGTGGCCGAGTCCGTTGCCAAGGCGCTTGAAGCCCGGTAGCCGGGTTCAGGGCTTGCGCAGCACCCTCACGCGGTGGTTCTCGCTGTCGCCGATGAACACGGCGCCATCGGCGTCGACGAACACGCCATGGGGGCGGGCGAGGCGGCACTTGAGCGGATCGCCGTCGGGGCCGTCGGCCTTCTTGCCGTCGCCCACCAGCAGTTCCAGGGTTCCCTTGGCGACATCCACCATCCGGATTGAGTGCGACTCGGTGTCGGCAAGGTAGACATTTCCCTTGGCGTCGGTGGCGGCTCCCTTGGGGCCGGAAAGCGTGGCGGCCAGCGCCGGCCCGCCGTTGCCCGTGAAGCCGGGCTTGCCGGTGCCCGCGACGCGCTTGAAGGTGCCGGCCTTGGTGTCGATTTTCAACAGGGCGTTGCCTTCGCGCAGGGCCAGCCAGAGGGTTCCGTCGGGCCCGAAGGCCAGGGCGCGCGGTCCGTGCACGCTGGATGAACCAATCACGGCGCCGTCGGGTGATGTCTTCTTCTCGCCGTTGCCGGCGTAGGTGGAAATGGTTCCGGTTTTCATGTCCACCTTGCGGACACGGTGGTTGAGGATGTCGCAGACGAGGATGTCGCCCTGGGAATCGATGACGAGGCTGTGGGGGGCGCTCATCTGGGCCTTGCCGGCCGGCCCTCCGTCACCCGAGAAGCCGGCCTTGCCGGTGCCCGCGACGGTGGAGATGACTCCCGACCTGGCGTCGACCTTGCGGACGACATGGTTGCCGATCTCGACGAAATACAGGTTGCCCGCCTTGTCCCAGGCGAGTTCGTAAGGCTGGTTGAGCGAAGCCTCGGTGGCCGGGCCGCCGTCGCCCGCGTAGGCCTTCTTGCCGTTGCCGGCGAAGGTGGAGATGACGCCATCCTTGCCCACCCGGCGCACGCGGTGATTGTCGACATCGCAGATGTACATGAAGCCGTCGGGCCCGCGGGCGATGGCGAACGGGTTGTTGAGCAGGGCCTTGGACGCGGGTCCGCCGTCGCCGGCGAAGCCTTTCTGGCCGGTGCCGGCGAAGGTGGAAACCGTTTGGGCCGGGGCCTGGGCGGCGGCCAGTGCGATGGCAAGGAGGGCGGCGAGGCGCATCGGTGCTTCTCCTGTTCCGGATATCAGCCATCCGGCCGGGGGGACGGGGTTTGTCGAGGGGGATCAGCCCTTCAGCAACTGGCGCAGCACATAAGGCAGGATGCCGCCGTGCCGGTAGTACTGGGCCTCCTGCGGCGTGTCGATGCGCACGACGGCCTGCAAGGTCTTGTCGCCGGCGCGCACGGTCACCTTTTGCCCGGGGGTGATTCCCTTGTCGAGCAGGGCGGAGAGGCCCTCGACGGCGAAGGTTTCCTCGCCGGTGAGTCCGAGCGCGGCCACCGATTGCCCCGGCAGGAACTCGAGCGGCAGGATGCCCATGCCGACCAGGTTGCTGCGGTGGATGCGCTCGAAGCTCTCGGCGAGCACGACGCGTATGCCGAGCAGCTTGGGCCCCTTGGCGGCCCAGTCGCGCGAGCTACCCGAGCCGTATTCCTTGCCCGCGAGGATCATCAGGGGAACGCCTTCCTTCGCGTAGCGTTCGCTGGCGTCGAAGATCGACATGATCTCGCCTGTTCCGAGGTGGCGGGTGACTCCCCCCTCGGTTCCGGGGGCCAGCTGGTTGCGGAGGCGGATGTTGGCGAAGGTGCCCCGCACCATGACCTCGTGGTTGCCGCGGCGGGCGCCGTAGCTGTTGAACTCGGAGACGGGAACTCCCTTTTCCAGCAGGTACTTTCCGGCGGGGCCGTCCTTCTTGATGTTGCCGGCGGGGGAGATGTGGTCGGTGGTGATGCTGTCGCCCAGAACGGCCAGCACCCTGAGCCCCCTGGGGTCGGAAACCTTGGCGGGCTCCATGCCCATCCCCTCGAAGTACGGGGGATGCTTCACATAGGTGCTGGAGGCGTCCCACGCGTAGCGGTTGCCCACGGGCACGGGCAGTTCGCGCCACGCCGGGTCGCCCTCGTACACCGCTCCGTATTCCTTGGAGAACATCTCCGACTTCACGCAGGTGTCGACCGCCTTGGCCACCTCGGCCTGGGTCGGCCAGATGTCCTTCAGGAACACCGGCTTGCCCTTGGGGTCGGCTCCCAGGGGTTCCTTGGCGAAGTCGATGTCCACCCGGCCGGCCAGCGCGTAGGCCACCACCAACGGAGGCGAGGCGAGGTAGTTCGCCTTCACCTCGGCGTGCACGCGGCCCTCGAAGTTCCGGTTGCCCGAAAGCACCGAGGCGGCCACAAGCTGGCCCTGGTCGATGGCGGCGCTCACCGGCGCCGGAAGCGGCCCCGAGTTGCCGATGCAGGTGGTGCAGCCGTAGCCGACAAGGTTGAATCGCAGCTCGTCGAGCGCCTTGTCGACGCCGGCTTCGCGGAGGTAGTCGGTCACCACCTTGCTGCCGGGGGCCAGCGATGTCTTCACCCACGGCTTGGTCTTGAGCCCGCGCTCGGCGGCTTTCTTGGCCACAAGGCCGGCGGCCAGCATCACCGACGGGTTGGAGGTGTTGGTGCAACTGGTGATCGCGGCGATCACCACGGCGCCATGGCCGAGGGTGTGGCTGGCGCCCTCGATCGTCGCGGTGCCGGTGGAGGCTTCCGTCGGCGCGGCCGCCCCGGCCTTGGGCTTGGAGCGCTTGAGGATCTCGGGAAGCGCCGACTTGAACGAGGCCGGCACATCCACCATCCGCACACGGTCCTGCGGGCGGCTGGGGCCGGCCAGGCTCGGCTCGACGGTGGCGAGGTCGAGCGACAGCGTGTCGGTGTAGCGCGCCGGGGGCGTCGACTTGTCGACCCACAGGCCCTGCGCCTTGGCATAGGCCTCCACAAGCTCGGCCTGCGCGGCGCTTCTGCCGGAAAACTTCAGGAAGCGGATCGTCTCCGCGTCGATCGGGAAGATGCCGCAGGTGGCGCCGTATTCGGGCGCCATGTTGGCGATGGTGGCGCGGTCGGCGAGCGGCAGGTCGGCGAGGCCGGCGCCATGGAACTCGACAAACTTGCCCACCACGCCCTTCTTGCGCAGCATCTGCGTGACGGTCAGCACCAGGTCGGTGGCCGTGGCGCCCTCGGGCAGCTTGCCCTTGAGTTCGAAGCCCACCACCTCGGGGATGAGCATCGACACCGGCTGGCCCAGCATCGCCGCCTCGGCCTCGATGCCGCCCACGCCCCAGCCCAGCACGCCCAGGCCGTTGATCATGGTGGTGTGGCTGTCGGTGCCCACCAGGGTGTCGGGGTAGGCCCAGGCCTCACCCTTGATCTCGCGGGTGAAGACCACGCGGGCGAGGTATTCGAGGTTCACCTGGTGCACGATGCCCGTCTCGGGCGGCACCACGGCGAAGTCGCGGAAGGCGGTCTGGCCCCAGCGCAGGAAGATGTAGCGTTCGCGGTTGCGTTGGAACTCGAGCTCGGCGTTGTTCTTGAAGGCGAGGCCGCTGCCGAAGTCGTCCACCTGCACGGAGTGGTCGATCACCAGCTCGGCCGGGCAAAGCGGGTTGATCTTCTGGGGGTCTCCGCCGAGCTTGGCCATGGCGTCGCGCATGGCGGCGAGATCCACCACCGCCGGGACGCCGGTGAAGTCCTGCAACAGCACGCGGGCGGGAGTGAAGGCGATCTCGTTTTCCGATTTCGATGACGGGTTCCACTGGGCCAGCGCCTCGATCTCCTTCCGGGTGACGGTGGCGCCGTCTTCGCCGCGGACCAGGTTCTCGAGCAGGATCTTCAACGAAAAAGGCAGCGTCCGGGCTTGGGGAAACGCCTTGTAGACCGGTTCCAGGGCATGGATGTGGTACTTGGAACCGGCCGCGGTGAGCGTGGAACGGGAGCTGAAACTGTTCATGACGATGGAGTCCCATGGGAATCGCGGTGAGAGTGCCATTATCTTGTCAGCAGCGGATGACGCTGGCAACGCTCGAGCCCGGCGGGGTTTGTATTTGAGGAGGGCTGTTTTTCATGAGAGGGATACCCTGCGTCCTGTTCCTGTCGTTGGTTCTCACCCAGGCCGGGGCCCGGGCGCAGGATGCCTGGCCCGGCTTCAGGGGGCTCGGCATGGCCGGACTCGGCGGGCCCGTTCCCGGGCTCGACAGCCAGGCCACCTCCGACCTCGTGCGCTGGCGCGCCACCGTGCCCGGGCGCGGCTGGTCGAGCCCCGTGGTCCATTCAGGCAAGGTTTTCCTCACCACCTCCACAAGCGAGATTCCCGGGCCGGAACAGCGCAAGGGCCTCTACATCCTTGACTTGCAGGGCAAGGCCCAGCCTGGCGAACGCGCCTGGGAGGTGCTGGCCTTCGACGCGGCGACCGGAAAGGCCCTGTGGCGGACTCCCGTGTTTTCCGGGGAGGCCCGCGGCACCATCCACATCAAGAACTCGTTCGCCTCGGAAACCCCTTGCGCCGACGACAAGCGGGTGATCGCGATGTTCGGCAACCGCGGCATCGCCGCGCTCGACCACGCCGGCAAGGTGCTGTGGAAGTTCGACCTTCCGGTGCGCAAAACCGAAATGGGCTGGGGGCCCGCCGCCTCACCCGTGCTGCATGAGGGTGTCGTCTACCTGGCCATGGATTCTGAGGAGGAATCGCTCGTCTGGGCCATCAACGCCAACACCGGCGACACCCTGTGGAAAAGGATCAGGGCCGAAAAGAGCAACTGGGCCACCCCGTTTGTCTGGGCGCATCCGGCCGGCACCGAGATCATCACGCCGGGCAAGGGCAAGGTGCGCTCCTACGACACCAAGGGCGAACTGCTCTGGGAACTCGGCGGCATGTCGATGATTTCCATACCCACGCCCAGCGCCGGCACCATCGGCGGCAAGCCGCTGCTTTTTGTCTCGTCGGGCTATGTGATGGACATCCGCAAGCCGGTGTTCGCCATCCGCCCGGGTTCACGCGGCGACATTTCGCTCAAGTTGGGCGAGAACGCCAACTCGTATGTCGCCTGGCGAAACGGCGGCGCGGGGCCGTACCATCCCTCCCCCGTGCTCGCGGGCGACAGGCTTCATGTCCTGCTCGACCGGGGATTCCTCACCACGCTCGACGCCTCGAACGGCAAGGCCCTGCTCGACAAGGCCGGCCTGGGCAGGTCGTTGCATTTCACCGCCTCGCCCGTCATGGCGGGCGACCGGCTCGTGGCCGTGACCGAGGACGCCGAGGTGCTGGTGCTGGATCCGGCGACCCCGGGCAAGCCCCTGGCCCGGCATGCCTTGGGGGGTATGGCCTTGGCCACTCCGGCGGTCAGCGGCGGGGCGCTCTTCGTGCGAACCCAGAACGAATTGGTGCAGCTGAAGTCGCGCTAGGCCGCGCGGAGGGCCGGAAGTCGCCACAAGCGGCACAACCCCGCCCCAAACCCCGCCCGCGATATGTGGAACCAATGAAGCCGGGGCCCACCGCTTGAATGGACAGTTGGCCAAACTAAGATGCCTTATGAATTGGAGTTCCGTGGATTCGCCCCCTGATCCTGGTCCGCGAACCTCCAGATGTCGCCGGCCGTAGAGTCCGGATTGGCCTGTGTCTTGATACCCGTCACGCTGGAAGGCCTTCGCATGAGCAACAAGGTGGTGGAGACCCGGAAGCTCACCAAAATCTTCCTCGATTTCTGGGGACGCAAGAAGAAGACCGCGCTCCGCGCGCTCGACATCCATGTCGAGGAGGGCGAGATCTTCGGCCTGCTCGGGCCCAACGGCTCGGGTAAGACCACCACGATCAAGCTGCTTCTGGGCCTCCTCTATCCCACCGAGGGCGAGGCCCTGGTGCTCGGCAAGCCGACCACGGATGTGCGCAAGAACGAATACATCGGCTACCTTCCGGAAGAGTCGTACCTGTACCGTTTCCTCACGGCCGAGGAGACGCTCGACTTTTATGGGCGCCTCTTCGACATCGAGGGGTCGGAACGGCGCCGCCGCGCCGCGGAACTGATTGAGCGCGTGGGCCTGCAGCGCGACCGCAAGAGGCAACTGCGCGAGTACAGCAAGGGCATGCGGCAAAGGATCGGCCTGGCCCAGGCCCTCATCAACAATCCCAGGCTTGTGATCCTCGACGAACCGACCTCGGGCCTCGACCCCTTGGGCGCCTACTGGATGAAGGACCTCATCCGCCAGCTGCGCGACGAGGGAAAGACGGTCATCATGTGCAGCCACCGGCTGGAGGATGTCCAGGACATCTGCGACCGCATCGCCATCCTCCACGAGGGCGACCTGCAGTCTTATGGCAAGGTGAGCGCCCTGCTGGAAGACGCCGACCGCCTCGAACTCCGCGCCAGCAACATCAAGCTCACCGAGGAACTCAGGGCCGAGTTGGCCGAGGTCGTGCGGAAACATGGCGGAACCCTCGACAGCTTCGGACACCCCACGACCACCCTCGAGGATTACTTCCTCAAGGTGGTGGCGGAATCCAAGGCCAGGCCGGGGCGGCGGTTCCTGGCCGATGACAAGGCGCCACAGGCCCGGTGAGCACCATGACCACCATCCTTCCATGGGCGGCCCTGTCGCTTGAGCGCGACCCCCTCGAACTCGCCCAGGTCATCAGCCTGCCGAATGTCTCCAACTACCTGCTCACGGTGGGAGCGCTCTGCTCGCTGTGCGTGTTCCTGTGGTTGCTGCGGGGCGGTTTCGGAACGGTCGCCAGGCTGGCCGGCGGTTCGAGGCTGGCGGTGCTCTCCCTGCTCATTCTGGCCTTGCCGATGTTCCTGCTCGACATCGCCAGCATCCTCGCGCTGTTCCGGCCGCTGTTCCTGCCGGCCGACGCGGTCATCAGCGCCGACGCGCCGCTGGTTCCGCGCCCTGCCTGGGCGAACATCCCGCTTGCCATTTCAGGGCTGGCCTCGATCCTGCTCGTGGCGGCGCCGTTTGTCGCCAACCTGCCGAGGCTGAGCCTCCGCCGCATCCTCGCCATCGCGAACCTGAGCTTCAAGGAGGCGATCCGCAAGCGGGTGCTCTACGCCTTCACGGGCCTGCTGCTCATCGTGCTGTTCGGCTCGTGGTTCATCCCGTCCAAGCCGACCGACGAGCTGCGCACCTATGTTTCCGTGGTGTTTTACGCGATGACGGTGGTGCTGATGCTGGTGGGCGCGCTGCTGGCCGCCTCGGGCCTGCCGGCCGACATCCGCACCCAGTCGCTGTTCCTCATCGTGACCAAGCCCGTTGAGAGGGTGGAGATACTGCTGGGCCGGCTGACCGGAACGATGGCGCTGATGACGCTCGTGCTGCTGGCGCTCACCGGGGCCGGGTTGCTTTACATCATCCGCGGCGTTTCGCCCGACGCGGCCGAGGAGAGCCTCAAGGCGCGCGAGCCGCTGTTCGGCATCCTCGCGTTCAAGAACACCACGAGCGAGGCCAAGGGCGACAATGTCGGCCGCGAATGGGAGTACCGCGGCTACATTTCGGGCCCGACGCAGGGCCCCTCGGGCCTGGTCACTCCGCAGGCCGCGTGGACCTACGCGACGGTGCCGGCCCACCTCGGCTCCCGCGACAAGGTGCAGGCCGAGTTCACCTTCGACATCTACCGCACAACCAAGGGCTTCGAGAACCGCGGCGTGGGCATCGGCCTGGTGATCACGACGCGCAACCACGATCCCGAGGAGCTTCGCAAGGCTCGGGAGAGGAATCCCGGCCTCACTCCGGAACAGATCGCCACCGAGCACGGCTACTTCCAGCCCGCCGGCTCCGTGACATTCTTCGACTACTCCACGGGGTCGGTAGAGGTTCCCGGAGGCCTGTTCGCCAACGCGCAGAAGGGGGATCCGCAGAAGCCGGCGCTCACCGTGACGGTGACCTGCAAGGAGTCGACCCAGTATGTCGGCATGGCTCGCTACGACTTCTACTTCCGCGCCGATGACGCCCGCGCCGGCGCCCAGCCCCTCCGCTTCGCCGGGAACTTCCTCCTGGCCTCGTTCGCCCTGTGGCTGCGGCTCCTGCTCGTGATCAGCGTGACTCTGGTCATGTCGACGGAACTCAGCACCGTGATCTCGCTGCTGATGGGCATGGTGCTCATGATGCTGGCCCATGTGCAGGAATTCGTGCGGGAACTGGTGGAGGGCAAGTCCGCCGGCGGCGGCCCGCTCGAGAACATCAAGCGCATCATCGACAACTCCGTCGCCGCCAAGCCGCTTGAGGACACCGCCCTCAACACGCTGATCCAGCAAAGCGACAAGGTCGTGCGCGAGGTGCTGGGCGGCCTGGCGCGGTTCCTGCCCGAGGTCGACCGCCTGGCGTACTACCCGGAATATGTCGGCAACGGATTCGCCATTGGCGGCGGGGACCTGGCGGGCAACGCCATCGTGACCGTGTTTTACATCCTTCCCTGGCTGCTGCTGGGGTACCACCTGCTGCGCTGGCGCGAGGTCGCCGGACCCACCTGATCCGGATGGCGGCGCGCGGCAGGCGGCGCGGGGAGGACGAGCGATGCTGAGGCGAGAGGCGATCTACCTGGTGGCGATGCTGGCGCTGCTCAGCGTGGCTTGGCTGTGGCGCGAGGGCGTGGTCAAGCCGCAGGCCCGCAAGCTCGCCCTGCTTGAGGAGGAGATCGGCAATGTCGAGGTCGCGGGAAGGGCCCTGGAACTGGCCCTGACCGGATCACGCGGCCTGGCCGTCAGCTACCTCTGGTTCAATGTCACCGAGCTGCAGAAAAAGAACCGCTGGAACGAGATGGAGCTGCTCACCCGGTCGCTGACCAAGCTCCAGCCGCACTTCATCACCCCCTGGCTCTTCCAAAGCTGGAACTTCGCGTACAACGTTTACGCCGAACTCGACCGCCCCCGTGAAAAGCTTTATTACCTATCCCTCGGCTGCCAGATGCTCGCGGAGGGGGAGAAACGCAACCGCTTCAATCCCGACCTGCGCTACAACCTCGGCTTCTACCTGCAGCACAAGATCAACCAGTCCGACGAGACCAATGTCAACCGGAGCCTGTTCCAGTTGGCCAACATCCACCCCGCGGAACGCGACCCCCTCCGCCTGCAGGTGTTCGACGACAAGGGCGACGAGGTCCGCTGGACCCGGTTCGAGGAGGTGAGGCAGCAGCAGAGGCTCAAGCGCCCCGAGGCGGAGTGGCTGTTGCGGTTCCGCCTGGCCTCCCAGGTGGGGCATGACACGATCCTGAAGCTGGCGGAAACCCAGGCTGCCGCCGACAAGCCCGCGGTGCCCGACGACCTTCCCGTCACGCCGCTTGAAATCACCCTGGCTTGGATGGACCAGACGGAGCAGGGTTCCACCGGCCTGCCGCTCATCATGGGCCCGGGCGCCTGGAGCAGCCTCGCCGCGGCGCCCCTTCTGGCGAACCGGCATGTCTCGACGCCTGATGGCCGCCTGATTCCCGAGACGGAGTTCTCCCGTTTCCGCGCGGAACGCGACGCCCAGGCCGATGCCGCCATCGCCGGATACCGCAGGGCCAAGGGTGCCGACATGGCCCGGTTTCTGGCCCTCCCCGTCGCCGCCACCCGCGAGGCCCAGGCGGCGCGCCAGGCCAGGCTCGACGCCCAGGCCCCTTCCAGCGCCGAGGAGAAGTTGCTGGCGCGGATCGACCGGGCCGAGAAGGAACTCGTCGCCTTCTGCGAGAAATATCCGGCGCTGGCGCGCCGTCTCAGGGAAGGGTTGCGGCCCGAATTCGTCCCTTCCAACCAGGGGGGAGGACGCGGCCGACGGACGATCAGGCGCACCCAGTTCACCTGCGAGAACGCCGACTCCCTCGTCAAGTTCCTTTCCGACAGCCTTTCCATTCCGTCCGTCTACGACCTCCGCCGCCATGTCAGGCCATCGCCCAACGAATGGCGGATGCCGGAAAATCCCATCGCCGACATCCTGTCCAACCCCATCGACAGGTTCCCCCTGCTCCCGGTGAATCCCGACCGCTCGACTGACAAGCTGGCCGATGGGAGCCCCGTGAACAAGGAATGGGATCCGGGCGCGCAGAAACGCTACACCGACATCCGCGACCTCGGCGAGGAATTCGACGCGTGGGCCGCGGCGATGGCCTGGTACCGCTACGCCCTCGAACCGGTGCCGCCTCCGGGCGAGCTTCCCGGCGAGACACGGCCCATCGAGAACCGCGTGGCCCAGCGAAGGCCCAAGAACCTGGCCACGCTGCTGTTCCGCACGCAACCCGGGCTGATGCAGGCCAGCATCGTCAAGCGCCTCCAGCAGGAGGGCTGGTACGACGCCGACGCTGGCGACACCGATCCGGTGCGCGAGGGAACCAGCCTGGCCATGGGAGGCGGGTATGTGCTTTCCGACTGGATTCCTGGCCGAAGGCTGATCATCGGGAAGGACATCGCATGGATGCAGCCGGCCCTGGTGGAAACCGACCGGGTCTGGCGCAAGATCGCCCAGGAAAACCACCTGCAGGTCGACCCCGTGGAGGAGATCAACCTCGACAGGAAGGCCGGCCTTTACCGCACCACCTACCTCGTCAGCGACGAGATGGAAAAGCCGGACACTCCCGAGAGGCAAAGGGCTTTCGAGCGCGCCCTGCGCGGCGCCCAATCCAAGCACGCCCAGCCCGAGGAAGGCTGGAGCGACGAGATGAAGGCCTCGTGGAAGGCGCACATGTTCCTCAAGGAATTCGACATCTACCGACAGATGAGCAACTTCCCGAGCCACTACGCGCGGGCGCTCGGTGAGATCAACCCGGCCGCGCGCATCGCCCGCAAGCGCTTTTACGAGGCCGACACGCTGGCTCGCTTCCAGCCGCTGGCCAACGAACGCGACGCTCTGCGAATTTACCGCAGGCCCGACGCCTTCCTTGCCTGGCGCGAAAAGGTGCTGCTGCGCGAGGCGCCAAGGCGGGGTTGGTTCTCCGACACCACCCTCAGGGTGCTGTCCGACTACGGCAAGGACGAGAGCCTCCAAGAGGAGTGTTACACGATCGACACGCGCTATCGCCAACTGGCCGCCGAGCAGGAGGAATCGGCCCACGCCGAGGCCCGCCGCGACCTGGGAACCCGCCTGGCCGACCTGCAACTGGCATCGGCCCTGCTGGGAGCCACCGGAGGCGCGACGGGCTACGCCGCGGGTGAATGGGGCCTGGCCCTGGCCCTGCGCCGTCAGCTCGCCAACCCCAGGGAACCGTCGCCCTTCGGCAAGCTTTCCCTCGTGGCCCCGTTCCTCGATTACCTCGACGAGACGGATTATCCCGAGCCCCAGCCGCTCATCTCCGAAAGCGCCAAGAACGCCGTGGAGGGGCGAAACGGTTCGGTGAACAGCAACAGGCCCAAACCCGGACCGCTCCCACCCCGATGACAAGCCAACGACCCGTCGTCCTCAGCCTCCTGGCCCATCCGGACGATGCCGAAATCCTCTGCGCGGGCACGCTCCTGCGTCTTGTCGACGCCGGATGGGAGGCTCATGTCGCCACCTTCACGCCCGGCGACTGCGGCTCCATGGAATTGCCTCCCGAGGCGATCGCTCGGGTCCGCAGGGGCGAGGCGCTCGCGGCGGCGCGATTGGCCGGCGCCCGTTATCACTGCCTCGAGGAACGCGACCTGCTTCTTTTTTATGCCCCCGAACCCCTCAGGAAGACGGTGGCCCTGCTGCGCGCCGTGAGGCCCGACATTGTCCTGGCCCATTCGCCCGCCGACTACATGCCCGACCACGAGGTGGCCAGCCTGCTGGTCCGCGCGGCCTGCTTCGACGCCGCCGTGCCCAACCTGTTTCCCGACTGCGGCGCCCCCGCCATGGCCCATATTCCGCACCTGTATTATTGCGATCCCATCGAGGGCAAGGATCCCCTGGGCCGCCCGGTTGAACCTTCCCTGCTTGTCGAGATCTCGTCACACCTCGAACGCAAGGCCGCCATGCTGGCCCTGCACGCCTCGCAGCGCGATTGGCTGGCCCGCCAGCACGGGATGGACCAGTACATCGAGTCGATGAAGGCATGGGCGCGTCACCGGGGAACAGCCCTGGGAGTTTCGGCCGCCGAAGGTTTCCGCCAGCACCTGGGGCACGGATTCCCGCAGGACGACAGGCTTTCCGCCTCGTTGCGATAGGCCTTTCCGCTTGCGACTCCTCCGCCGGCCCATCAAACTAAAATGATTGGGGAGTTCCCCGCGCACCGCGGCCCCCGCCTTCCTGATTGGTTCCACCGCAAGGACGAGACACCATGCCGTCGCGCCTGATCGTGGCCCTTGTTTGCATTGGCTTGGCGCCGCTCGCCCAAGCCGCCGACATATCGTTCAACCGGGATATCAGGCCGATCCTTTCGGAATACTGCCTGGCCTGCCATGGCCCCGGCAAGCAGGTCGCCAAGCTCAGGCTCGACCAGGCCGACGCCGCGCGGAAGGGCGGAAAATCGGGCGCGCCGGCTGTCGTTCCCGGCAAGCCGTCCATGTCGGAACTCGTCAAGCGCCTTCACACCGGCACCGAATCCGAGCGCATGCCCCCGGCCAGCACACGGAAGGCTCCCTCGGCCCGCGAGGTGAAACTGCTCGAGGATTGGATCGCCTCGGGAGCCACCTACGAAGGCCATTGGGCGTTTGAACCCCTCGCGGCCGTTCCCGTGCCGGCCGGCGAGGGCTCCGTCATCGACCGCTTCCTGCAGGCCTCGTTGCGTGACAAGGGGATGGCCATGCGGCCCGAGGCGCCCCGCGAGGCGCTCATCAGGCGGGTCTCCTTCACCCTCACCGGCTTGCCTCCCACGGTGGCCGAGATCGACCAGTTCCTGGCTGACAAGTCTCCCGGCGCCTACGAGCGGATGGTCGACCGCTATTTCGCCTCTCCCCGGCACGGGGAGGAAATGGCGCGCCACTGGCTCGACATCGCCCGCTACGCCGACACGCACGGCCTGCACCTCGACAACGAAAGGCAGATGTGGGCCTACCGCGACTGGGTGGTGAACGCGTTCAACCGCAACATGCCGTTCGACCAGTTCACCATCGACCAGTTGGCCGGCGACCTGGTTCCAAACCCCACGCTCGACCAGCAGGTGGCCACGGGCTTTTCCCGCTGCAATGTCACCACCGGCGAGGGGGGGTCGATCTCGGAGGAATGGGTCTACCGCAACGCCGTCGAGCGCGCGTCCACCGTGTTCACCACCTGGCTGGGACTCACCGGGGCCTGCGCCCAATGCCACGACCACAAGTTCGACCCGATCAGCGCCCGCGATTTCTACTCGATGTACGCCTTCTTCCATTCCGCCGCCGACCCGCCCCTGGACGGCAACGCCCTGCTGACGGCGCCCACGGTCCGGCTGGAGACCGCCGAGGTGAAGGCGCGCCGCGACAAGCTCAACGCGAGGCTCGCGGAAACGACGGCAAGCCTCGTCGCCCTGGCGCGCGCTGCCGACTACACCGACCCCGCCAAGGCCAAGGACAAGCCGGCCGCGGTGACCAGGGAGGAAGTCTGGTTCGACGACGCGTTCCCGGCCGGGGGACGGGTCTTCGCCAGTCCGGGCCATCCGCCCCAGTATGTCGATGCCTCAAGCGGTAAGGTGTTCTCCGGCTCCAAGGCCCTCCGGCGGACCGACTCCGGACTCGCCCAGGATGTGATCGAGGGGATGCCGGCCAAGTCGATACCCAAGGGCGCCAAGCTTTTCGCGCATGTGTACATCGACCCGGCGAACAAGCCCAAGACACTGATGCTCCAGTACTTCAAGGGCGGCTGGCTCCACCGCGCGGCATGGGGCGACTACGACGCCATCGCCTGGGGCAAGGCCGGCACGACCGAGAGGGTGAACGCCGGCCCGCTTCCCGAATCCGGCAAGTGGGTTCGCCTGGAAATCGAGGCGTCGAAGCTCGGGCTTGTCGCCGGTGACCAGGTGACGGGTTTCGCCATGACGCAGTTCGGCGGCCTCGTCTACTGGGACAAGGCCGGCGTTTCCGGCAGCGCCGACCCCGCGGCCGACCCGGCGCTTTCGCTCGAGGCCTGGTGGCGGTCGCAGCGCGGCAAGAACCAGACGGGGGTTCCCGAACCCCTCGCCGGGTGGATCAAGGCGGGACCTTCCGCGCGCAAGGTTGCCTCCGAGATCTCCCAGGTGCGCGACCACTTCGTCGCCACCGCCTGGGACGGCGCATCCAGGGAGATCAAGTCCCTCCGGGCGGGCCGGGAAGCCATACTCACCGAATTGGGCAGCTTCGATTCGAACGCTCCCGGCACATTCGTGTACAAGGACCTCGACAAGCCCCGTGAAAGCTTCGTGATGATGCGAGGGCAGTACGACAAGCCGGGCGAGAAGGTCGAACCGGCGGCCCCGTCGGTTTTGGGAACGATTGGCGTGAAGGACCGTCGGGCCAACCGCCTCGACCTGGCCCGCTGGCTGGTTTCGCCGACCCAATCCCTCGTGCCGCGCGTCATTGCCAACAGGTTCTGGCAGCAGGTTTTCGGCGTCGGGCTCGTGAAAAGCAGCGGCGACTTCGGAACCCAGGGCGACCTGCCGTCGCATCCGGCGCTTCTCGACTGGCTGGCGCGCGATTTCCGCGACCGTGGCTGGAATGTCCGCGACCTGATCCGGTCGATGGTGCTTTCGCGGGCCTTCCGTCAGGATTCGGCGGCCCCGCCGCCTGAATGGGCGAAGGATCCTGAAAACAGGCTGCTGGGCCGGGGGCCGCGCATCCGCCTCGACGCCGAGCAGGTTCGCGACAACGCCCTTTTCGTGGGCGGCCTGGCCAAGCTCGACATGGGCGGCAGGGGGACCATGCCCTACCAGCCGCCCAACATCTGGGAACCCGTCGGCTTCACCGGGTCGAACACGCGGATTTACCAGCAATCCAAGGGCGACAGCCTCTATCGCCGCAGCCTGTATGTGTTCCTCAAGCGCACGGCCCCGGCGCCGTTCATGAGCAATTTCGACGCGCCCAACCGCGAGACGCCTTGCTCGCGACGCGAACGCAGCAACACGCCGCTCCAAGCCCTGCAACTGATGAATGACATCCAGCATGTGGAGGCGGCGCGCGGGCTGGCGGCGCGGCTGGCGCGCGAGGCGCCCGATTCCGCCGGCCGCGTGAGGCTGGCCTGGCGAATCGTGGTCTCAAGGTTGCCCGAACCCGATGAGGAGAAATCCGCCGTGGCGTTCCTCGAGCGCATGCTCGCACGTTACGGCGCCGACAAGGAGGCCGCCGGCAAGCTGGTGCGCGTGGGCGAGTCTCCCGTTCCCGCGGGCATTCCCGAGCCCGATCTGGCCGCCTGCGCCATGCTCGCCAACCTGGTCCTCAACCTCGACGAGACGATCAACCGCAACTAATAAAAATTACTGAGGAGATATCCGATGTCCGCGTTCAAGCTCGCGCCCGATGAGCCGACACGACGATCCTTCTTCGAGGGGGCCGGCCTGCGCGCCGGGTCCGTCGCCCTGGGACTGTTGGCCGCCTCCCGCGCCTCCGCCGCGCCGGGCCGGGTCCATCCTCCGGTTCCCGGGCTTCCCCACCACAAGCCGACCGCCAAGGCGCTCATCTACCTCCACATGAACGGAGCCCCCTCGCAGATCGACACCTGGGACCACAAGCCCGTCCTCAAGGAGTATTTCAACAAGGACCTGCCCCAGTCGATCCGGGGCGGGCAGCGCCTCTCCACCATGACTTCGGGGCAGCAGCGATTCCCCGTGGCTCCCAGCAAGTTCACCTTCCAGCGTATGGGCAAGTGCGGCACCTGGGCCAACACCGACATCCTTCCCTACACAGCCCGCATCGTCGATGACATCGCCGTCATCAAGACCGTGCACACCAACGCCATCAACCATGACCCGGCCTGCACCTTCGTGATGACCGGCAGCGAGGTGCCGGGCAAGGCGTCGATCGGATCGTGGCTCGCCTACGGCCTCGGAAGCGAAAGCAACAACCTGCCGGCCTTCGTCGTCTTCACTCCGAGGTTTCCCGACGGCAGCAACGGTCAGGCCCTGTTCACACGGATGTGGTCGAGCGGGTTCCTGCCAACGGCTTTCAACGGCGTGGCCCTTCGCGGCGCGGGCGATCCCGTCCTTTACCTGCGCAATCCCGAGGGCGTCACCCCGGCCGATCGCCGCGCCATGCTCGACACCCTGGGCGGGCTCAATTCCATCTCCTCGGCCCGCTACCACGATCCGGAAATCCAGAACCGCATCAGCCAGTACGAGATGGCCTACCGCATGCAGTCAAGCGTGCCGGAACTCACCGACCTCTCTGGCGAACCGCGCCACATCCTCGAGATGTACGGCCCCGCCGTCACCAATCCCGGCAGCTTCGCCCACAGCGCCATCATGGCCCGCAGGCTTGTCGAGCGCGGCGTGCGCGTCGTCCAGCTTCTCCATCGCGGCTGGGACCAGCATGGCAACCTGCCCCGTGAGCTTGGCAACCAGTGCCGCGACACCGACCAGCCCACCGCGGCCCTTGTCACCGACCTGAAGCAGCGCGGACTGCTCGACGAGACGCTCGTCGTGTGGGGCGGCGAGTTCGGCCGCACCGTCTATTCCCAGGGCACCCTCACCCCCGAAACCTACGGCCGCGACCACCATCCCCGTAACTTCTGCATGTGGATGGCCGGAGGCGGCATCCGAGGCGGGCAGGTTTTCGGCGAGACCGACGACTTCAGCTACAACATCACCAAGGACCCGGTTCATGTGAACGACCTGAACGCGACGATCCTCCATTGCCTCGGCATCGACCACGAACGCTTCACCTTCAAGTTCCAGGGCCTCGACCAGCGCCTCACCGGCGTCGAACCCCAGAAGGTGATCAACGGCCTGCTGGCCTGAGGATGAATCCATGCTGCTCGCCGCCCTGCTCGCCATGGCCCAGGCGCCGGCGACGCCCGCCGCCTCCAACCAGGTGGTGATCGGCCCCCACCGCTTCACCCTGCCTCCCGGCTTCACCGTCCGCCGCGTCGCCGGGCCCGAACTTGTCGAGAGGCCGATCAGCGCCGTTTTCGACTCCAAGGGGAGGCTGTTCGTCACCGAGTCGTCGGGCTCGAATGAGCCGTCGGCCATCCAGGCCCAAAAAGCCCCCCATCGCGTCCTCAGGCTGGCCGACACCGACGGCGACGGCGTGTTCGACAAGCGCACCGTGTTCGCCGACAACCTCATGCTGCCCCAGGGCATCGCGATGATCGGGGCCGAGGTGTGGGTGGGAGCGCCTCCCCGTGTCATCCGACTCATCGACGCCGACGACGACGGCGTGGCCGAGAAGCGGGAGACCTGGCACGACGGCGGAACCCTGACCGGTTGCATGAACGACCTGCACGGGCCGCTGGAGGGCCCCGACGGCCTGGTCTACTGGACCAAGGGCGCCTTCGCCCGCCAAACCCACAAGACGCTCGACGGCGAGCTTTCCACCCGCGCCAGCCATGTCTTCCGCGCCCGCCGCGACGGCACCGCCATGGAATCGGTCATGGCCGGCGGCATGGACAATCCCGTCGGCATCGCCTTCACGGACACGGGGGATCTTCTTCTCACCTGCACCTTCGCGCGTCATCCCGGCGGCGGGCTTCGCGACGGCGTCCTCCACGCCGTGCCCGGGGCCCTTTTCGGCAAGGACCACCCGCCGATCCACGAACCGGCGCACCTGTGGACCGCGCCGACCCTCATGCCGGTTCTGGTTGACCTCGGCCCCGCCGCCCCCTGCGGCCTTTCCGTGGCGCGCTCCGACGCGCTCGGCCTGCGCGACCGGGCCCTTTCCTGCCAGTTCAACCTCCGCCGCGTGCAGGCCCACTCCCTGAGGCCCGCGGGTTCGGCCCTCGCCGCGGAAACCACCGACCTGATCGCCTCCGACTTCCAGGATTTCCACCCCACCGACGCCGTCGAGGATGCCGACGGCTCCATCTTGGTGGTGGACACCGGCGGCTGGTACAAGCTCTGCTGCCCGTCGTCGCAGATGGTGAAGGCCGAGTCGCTCGGAGGCATCTACCGCGTCAGCCGCAAGGATGCCCCGGCCCTTTCCGATCCGCGGGGCCTCAGGCTCGACTGGTCGGCCCCCAGTCAGGAATTGGCCCGGTTGCTGTCCGATACCCGCCATGTCGTCGCGGCGCGCGCGGCGCAGGCGTTGGCGGCGCGCGGCGCCGTGGGCGAGCTTGTCAAGGTTCTCAACCTGGCTGATACCCCGCGCGCCGCTCGACTCGGGGCGGTGTGGGCCGTGGCCCGTGCTGATGTCGCCGAGGCCGGTCTTGCGCTTGCCGAAATGTGCGGCCATTCCGATCCGCTGGTGCGGTTGGCCACGCTCAGGGCGCTGGCCTCGCGGGGCGGGGAGACCGGCGCCGATGCCGCCGCCAGGCTGGCCTGCACCGATCCCGACGCCACGGTCCGCCGCGCCGCCGTGGAACGCCTCGCCTCGCTCCGGCAAGCCTCTTCTACCCCCGCGATTCTCAAGGCCATGACGCAGTCCGGCGCTCCGGTCGACCGGGCGTGGCGGCATTCCGTGGTTCGGGCGCTGGTCATGTCCAAGGCAACAGGCCCGGACCTTGAAGGCGCGTGGAAGTCAGGGATCCAAAGGGACCTGCTGCTGACGGCGCTCGACCAGGCCGGACATTTGAAGTCGCCTGAAAAAGCCTTGTCGCTCGCCGCCTCCTCCGATTCGGGCGAGGCCGCCGTGGGCCGGTGGGTGCTTTCGCGCCATGCCGATTGGGACAGGGAATTGGCTGGTGGGCTTGGCGCCGTTGCCGAACTGCCGCGCTGGCTGGATGCCGAACTGCTGGGCCGCATGGCCGCGCTGCCCGAGGGAAGGGCGCTTGTGGCCAAGTGGCTTGCCGACCCGACGAGGCAGGAGTTGGCCCTCGAGGCCGCACCCAAGGTTGCGGGAGCGTTTCCATCGGAGTGGGTCCAACCCATCGGCGCCCTGGTTTCAGCGCCGGCTGGAAAGATTCGGAGCCAGGCGCTGGTTCTCGCGGTCTCGCTGGCCAGGCGCAAGGCGTTGCCGGGCGCGTGGACAGGACCGCTTGAAAAACTCGCCGCGGACAAGGCCGCTCCACCTGCCGACAGGCTGGCGGCCATGGCATCGTCCCCATCGCCACCGGTGGTGGAACTGGCCACGGCGCTGCACCGTGACCGGCCCCAGGCCGAGCGACAACAGGCCCTTGAAGCCTTGGCGCGCGCCAAGCCTTCAGCCGGCGAATGGGATGCCATCGCCGGCGCGCTGGCGACCGCCAGCCCCACCGACACGGGCCGCATTTTGGAACTTCTGGGCGCCAAGGCCGGCCCCGAGGCGGGAATGGCGCTGGCGCGCGCCTTGGGCAGGCCCGAGGTTTCGCAAACCGTGCCGGTGGCCGCCGCTCGCCAAGCCTTGGCCGGCCATGGAGCGGGGGTTCGGGCCGCCGCCGACCCCGTGCTCGCGCGGATCGATCCGGGAGCCGATGGGGAACGCAAGCGAATCATCCGCCTGATGGCCGAGCTGCCGGCCGGCGACGCCAAGCGCGGCCATGCCGTCTTCAACAGCGCCAAGACCGCCTGTTCGGCATGCCACAAGATCGGCTATGTCGGCGGAGACGCGGGGCCCGACCTCAGCCGCATCGGCCAGATCCGCTCCCGGCAGGACCTTATCGAGGCGATCGTGGCGCCGAGCGTGAGCTTTGTCCGAAGCTACGAACCCGTGGTGGCCACGATGCGCTCCGGAAAGCTGGTGGCCGGGGTGCTCAAGGCCGAAACAGAATCCGAGGTGGCGATCCAGACCGGCCCTTCCGCGGTTGAAAGGCTGGCCCGCAAGGATGTGGAATCGATCGCGCCGGGCGCCGTGTCGCTGATGCCCGCAAGCCTCGACAAGCAGATGACTCCGCTGGAACTGGCCGACCTCGTGGCCTTCCTGCTGGAGCGCCGGTGAAACGCCCGCCACGAAGGAGAGGACATCCATGACCCGGTCGGCCCATAGCATGGCCATCGGCATCCTCCTGGCTTCCGCGCTCCTACCGGCGGACCGGTTCCCAGGCTCCGGTCGCGCCTCCGCCCAAACCACCGCCGAATCCGCGCTCTCGCGGCCCTGGCTCTGGTCGAAGGCCCACGCGGTGCCCCCCGAGACCACGAGCGAGCAGAGCGGTTATTTCTCCATCGTCGAGGGGCGAGACGGCAGGATTTACATCGGCACGGCCAAGTATGGCGACAACGCCTTCCTGGTCGAGTTCGATCCGCCCACCGGCAAGATGCGGATTGTCGTCGATGCCGAGAGGGAGATCGGGGTCGACCGCAAGGGCTTCGCCGCCCAGGCCAAGTTCCACACCCGCAACAATGTCGGTCCCAGCGGGAAAATCTACCTGGGCACCAAGCAGGGATATCCCAAGGCCGGGGAAAAGGTTTCCGATTACCTCGGCGGCCATCCGATGGTCTACGATCCCAAGACCGGCAAGACCCGTGTGTACGACATCCCCGTGCCCCACCAGGGAATCATCAGCGTCACCCCTGATGAATCCCGGGGCGTCGCGTACATCTCGACATGCTCGGACGAGCGGCCCGTCGAAAGCACGCACTTCATGATCCTCGACCTCGCCACCGGAAAGTACCGCGACCTGCTCGACTGCCGGCACATGTACGCCTTCATCGTGCTCGACCACCTGGGCCGCGCCTACCATCCCGTTTTGGGAGGCGACATCGCCCGCTACGACCCCCGCTCCGGCAAGCTCGACCGGCTCAAGCAGACGATTGACGGGGCGGCGCCGACCGCCGAATCGCTTCTCGCCCATCCCCAGAGCCATCCCATCAATTGGGAAGTCTCGCCCGACGGCAAGACCCTCTACTCCGTCGCCATGAGCGGCAACCAGTTGTTCGCCTACGACTTGGCTTCGGATGGCCAATCGCTTCGGGGCAAGAGCCTGGGAAAGCTCATTCCCGAGGCATCCAAGACGGATTGCCGGGCCTTGTGCGTCGCGCCCGACGGAACGGTTTGGGCCGGCGTCAACGCCTCGTTCAAGGGACGCGAGGACCGCCTCCACCTCTGCAGCTACCGGCCGGGCGATCCGGCGCCCGTCGATCGCGGACCCATCGCGATCGCCAACCCGGATTATTCGCCATTCACCGATGCCGCCGGCAAGCCGCTTTCCCACCACCACGGCGTGCACAACCTGCCCGACGGAACCATGCTGCCCCGGTATGTGGTCATGGGAATATGCGCCGCCGCCGAGGGCACCGTCTATGTCACGACGCTGTATCCGTTCACCCTTCACGCCATCAGGTTCCCCAAGGTCGCGGCACTCGCGACCACCTACCACCACAATTCCCACGCCGATGTTCTGCTCACGAGGCTCGCGCGCACCGACACGCTCGACGGGCGCGGAGCGCGCCTGCCGATGTCGATGGCCTCGCTGTTCTCCGAGCAGTCGCCCAAGGACGACATGGCGCCGGCGATCGCCGCGGAAGCCGGCATCAAGCGCCACGGCTCGATTTCCTCGGCTCTCAACCTCGGCGGTAACAGGCTCGCCGTCGATGGCGTCCTCATGATCGCCGAACACGGGAACTATCCCGAATCGGACACCGGCCAGTTCGTCTTTCCCAAGCGCCGGTGGTTCGCCGAGATCGCCAGGGAAATGGAACGGTCCGGCAAGGTCGCGCCCGTCTTCCTCGACAAGCACCTCGCCGACAACTTCAACGACGCCAGGTGGATCCGCGACGAGGCGAAAAGGCTCAAGATCCCGCTGATGGCCGGCTCGTCGGTTCCGCTGGCGTGGCGATACCCGCCGGTTGACACCGCCAGGGGAAAAAAGCTCGCGCAGATCGTGGTCACCAGCCACGGCCGGCTCGACAGCTACGGCATCCACGCGCTGGAAGCGGCGCAGGCCCTCGCCGAGCGAAGGGACGGGGGAGAGACGGGGGTGGCGCGGGCGCGCTTCATCGAGGGCGCCGATGTCTGGAAACAGGCCGCATCGGGCGTCTATGACCGCGCCCTGCTCGACGCGGCCCTGTCGCGCCAGCGCGATCCCGTCGCGCCAGGTCGCAAGGTCGAGGATGTCGTGTCTCGCCCCGGCCTGATGGTCGTCGACTACCGGGATGGCCTCAGGGTATGCGTGTTCCAGCTCGAGGGCGCGGTCAGGGAGTGGGCCGCGGCGTGGAAGGCGGGCGACGGAACGATGGCCTCCACGGTCTTCTCGACGCAGGAACTCCGTCCGTTTTACCACTTCACCTTCCAGCTCGCCGGCATCTCGCGCTTCATGCGTTCCGGAGTGCCGCCCTGGCCGCTGGAACGAACCGTGCTCACCACGGGCATCCTCGACGCCGCGCTGGTTTCCCGCCGGGACAAGGGCAAGGTGGTCGAGACCCCCTGGCTCGATATCGCCTACAAGTCGGACTGGAATTGGCAGCAACCGCCTCCCCCGCCGCCCGGCCGGCCGATCACCGGCCAGTGAGCGCCCCGGGCGGGGCCCGCGCGTTCCCTGATGCTGAAATCATCCTGTCGCCCGGCGTTCCGGGAGAGTAGCTTGGTGTCGGGAAAGCCTTCGTCGTGAGGGAGTTGTTGCGATGAGCCGCCAGCGGATTCTTGCCAGGCCCATGGGCTGGGTGATCGCCCTTGTTCTCGTCACGGGACTCGTCGCGCAAGCCGACGATTGGCCGCAATTCCGCGGCCCCGGGCGCGACGGCATTTCCAAGGAAACCGGATGGCTGGCCCGCTGGCCGGAGTCGGGACTCAAGACGACATGGAAGCGCCCGGTCGGTCGCGGCTATTCATGCGTGGCCGTGGCCGCGGGCAAGGTCTACACCCTCGGGTTGCTGCCCCAGGCCGGCGCGGATCCCAAGGGGCCGTTGCTGGAAACCGTCAGTTGCCTCGAGGAATCATCGGGGAAAACCCTCTGGCAGTTCGCGATTCCCGGAACGGTTGAGAAAGCGTTTCCCGGATCCCGCTCCACGCCCACCATCGAGGGCAAGTCGGCGTATGTCTATGGACAAGCCGGCGGGCTTTACTGCCTGGAAGCCGACACCGGCAAGGTAGTCTGGCAGAAGTCGATGATGCGCGACCTGGGGGCGCAAAAGGTGGTTTACGGATACGCCGCCTCCCCGCTCATCGTGGGCGAACTCGTGCTCGTGCCGGCGAGGATCCTCGCGAACATGGCGCCGAAGGAATCCCCCGTGCAGCCCAAGGAGAACGCCCTGCTCCTGGCCTTCAACAAGAAAACGGGGGAGGAGGCCTGGAGGACATACCACGAATCATTCCACCTGGGAGGCGGATATTACGCCTGTCCGACCGCCTGCGTGATCAACGGAAAGCCATGCCTGGCCTACCACACCGGCAACACCTGCCTGGGCCTCGACCCAGCGACGGGGAAAATCCTGTGGAAGCACGCCTTCTCCGACGAGGATCTCAAGCGCGCCGCCGGACGCCACGGCATCACGGCCCAGGAACCGGTCGTCCTGGGCAACCGAGTCCTCTGCTGCATCCATCCGGACAATTCCAACGGCCTGGGGGTCTGCCTCGAGGTGGAAGGCGACCGGGTCAGGGAAGTCTGGCGCGACATCCTGCTCGACAACTACACCTGCTCCTACATCCTCTGGAAGGGGCATGTCTTCGGGATCACCCACAACGACACCGCCAGCCGGGTCGGGCCGATGTACTGCTTCGATGTCGGCACGGGCAGGAAGAAATGGGAGCAAAAGGATGCCGGCGGATCCATGATCCTGGTCGATGGCAAGTTCCTGACCTTCACGGGCAACCGGCTGGTCCTGATCGAGGCGAGCACGGAAGGATACAAGGAACTGGCCCGCAGCCAGGAACTGTTCCTGCCGGGGGAAAACACCGCCCGCGACAGCGACCGCATCAACCCGGTCCTCAGCAACGGCCGCATCTATTGCCGCAGCCAGACCGGCACGCTTTTGTGCCTCGACGCCTCGGGAAAATGACGCGTCCGGCCCGCGCGGTCGCCGGATACCGCCTCACGGCGTGCGGGTACGCCACACCATCACCAGGCCCGCCGCGGTTCCCTGGTAGAACACGCCATCGGGGCTGATGACGCCCGTCATTTGCAGCGTGTTCCACGAATAGCTGCCCGTGTTGAGATAGTTCGGGTAGCTCCCCGAGAAGGTGTTCGACCCCAACGCCAGCGGCGTGCCCACGATCGCCCCCGTGTCCGGATGGATGGCCGCGAAGGAATAGCTGACGGTTGTCTGGAGGTTCAAGCCGCTTCCCTGGGTCGTGGAAGTCGCCAGGACCGTGTAGATGAGGTTGTCGGCCAGCGAAAGCCTGGGCAGCGCGGCGGAAGGAACCGTGTTGGCGGGTCCCCAGTTGGTGGTCAGGCTGGCGCCGTTGGAAGCCAGCGTCATGCCCTGGAAACCGCCCACGAAGGGGGCTTGCTGAATGGAGGGCGTCGAGTTCGACGGCGTCTCCGATGGTGGCGGATACCAGTAGCCGAAGGTGCTTGGCACGAAGATCCTGTTGCCAACGGCAATCGGCGCGTTCTCGGTGCCGGCGTTTGAAGGGGTCAGGA
>JAGWVO010000333.1 GCA_018970845.1 Planctomycetota bacterium | reverse complement strand
AACATCGTTCCCAACTTCGCGAGCACGACCAAGCACAACTATGTCGTCAACGCCGGCAACACGGTGCGGTTGCAATCCACCTTCAGCGGCGTGGCGTTCGGCGGGGCGCCGTTCATGCGCAACGGCGCCACCCAGAGGCTCACCGACATCCTCGACGGCACCTCCAACACGCTCATGGCCTCCGAGACCATCATCGGCGTCAACCCATCAAGCACGGCCAGCGACCTCCGGGGCTTCACCTGGTGGGGGCCGGGCGCCGTGTTCCACGGGTTCAACACGCCCAACAGCCCATCCCCCGACTTCCACCAGTTCGCCAGCTACTGCAACAACCTGCCGCAGCAGGGCTTGCCGTGCGCGGTGAACACGAATGTGCAGTTGGCCGCGCGCAGCCGGCATTCCGGCGGCGTGAACGCCGCGATGTGCGACGCTAGCGTGCGCTTCTTCGCCGACAGCGTCACGCAGGCGTCGTGGCGCGCCTTCTCCACCTCCAACGGCGGCGAGGCGGTCTCGAACTGACCTCCCCCGCGTCCGTCGGGAGATTCACCGGGGAAGGAACAGGAACAAAAACACCCGGAGGCCCGAGGCGCAGGTCGCGAGGCTCAGGCAGGCGGCCAGGCCCAGGGCCAGCTTGCCGGCGATCGACAGCGGCGCCGGTTCGGGCGGGTTGAGCCGCTCCACAAGCGCCAGCACCGGCGCCGTGGCGGCCCCGTAGGCGGCGGCCGCCGCCGACATCGACACCCACAGCCCCCATGGCGGCCCGGCGATTCCCGAGATCCCGGCGGCCATCACCCCCGCCGCCCAGCCCAGAGCGGCGGCCGCCACCCACAGTTCCGCCAGCACCGGCCAGCGCCTTTTCACCAGCGCGTACTGCGCCAGCCCGCTGGCAAGGCCCGGGGCCAGCAGGAACCACCACGAGAACATCACACTGGCCACCAGGCCCAGCGCCGTGGCGGGGATCCACAGCCTCGAGCCCATGCCGAACCAGCGCGCCATCACGGCCCACTGGATGAGGCCCACCATGGCGCCCGTGGCGGGGTAAACGATGGCGATGGTCCAGTCGGCGGCGGCGGGCAGGACGGCCGACAGGGCGAACGACGCCAGGGGCGCCGCCCAAGCGGCCACAAGGTTGGCGCCGATCCAAGCCGCGTAGCGCACGGTCTTCCCTCCCCGGACCCGGGTGGATGATAACCCGCGGGCGGCCGGGGCGGGCAACGGGGGCCTATGAATGGGGCATGAGCCGCCCGATCGACCGCGACGCCATCGCCCGCCTGCTGGAAGGCCGCTTCACCGGAGCGCCGGGGCCAGGCATCGTCCGGGGCGGCCGCTCCGAGGCGCTGAGGCTGCTGGAGGCGTACGATCCTTCCGGCTACGGCCGGGGCCGGAACCACCTGCGGGGCCCCGTCTCGCGGCTGAGCCCGTACCTTCGCCACGGCATGGTCTCGCCGGTGGAGGTTCGCGACCGGCTGCGCGAGCGGTTCGGCGCCGACGCGGCCCGCCTCGACGAGTTCTTCCGGCAACTGGCCTGGCGCGACTTCTTCGCCAAGGTGCTCGCCTGGCACGGCCGGGGCCTCGAGGACGACATCGAGGAACCCAAGCACCCCGTGCCGCGCGAGCGCCGCCTGCCCCTGGACATCGCGGAGGGAAACACCGGCCTGCCGTGCGTGGACGGCATGCTCGGCGAGCTGTATTCGCGGGGTTACCTGCACAACCACGCCCGGCTGTGGTTCGCCGCGTACTGGTGCCATTTCCGCGGGCTCGACTGGCGCGAGGGGGCCCGGCTGTTCCGGCGCTTCCTGCTCGACGGCGACACGGCGAGCAACTCGTCGAGCTGGCAATGGGTGGAGGGCACCTTCGCGTCGAAGCCGTATTTCATGAACCGTGAGAACATCGAGAATTTCAGCGGCGGGGAGTGGTGCCGGGTCTGCCGGGCCGCCTGCCCGTTCGACAAGTCGTATCCGGAGCTTCAAAGGATTTTGTTTGGCGCGTCGCTGGCCCCCCTGGCCGGCCGCGGCGGCTCGGCGGCGGCGCCGGGGCCCGCCGGGGACGGGCTTGCCGGGCCGGAGCCCGCCATGCCGCGGGCCGGGGAGATCGTCTGGGTGCACGACGGGGCGATGTCGTGGGAGTCGCCGGCGGTGAGGGCCAACCCGGGCGCGCCGCTGGTGTTCGCGTTCGACGCCCCGGCGATGCGCGCCGAGCCGCCGGCGTGGCACCGCGTGGCGTTCATGCTCGACGGCCTCGACGACCTGACGGCGCGCCTGGGCCGGCCCGTGGAGGTGGTGGCGGGCGAGCTGGCCGGGGCGGTGGGCCGGGCGGCCGATGCCGCGGGCGCCGGCGTGATCCACCTCGACGCCACCGCCGAGCCGGCGGTGGCCGAGGCGGCGTCGAGGCTGGGGGAACGGTTCCGGGTGGTGGGGCATGCCGTGGCGGCCCTGGCCGTGGTGGAGGGGGAGCCGAGGCGGTTTTCCCGCTACTGGGAGAAGGCGGCGCCGCAGGTGACCGGCCGGCGCGCCGAGCGGGGCGCGAGGTGGCACCGGTGAGCGCGCCGCTGGCGGTGTGGTGGGTGAAGCGCGACGCCCGGCTGGCCGACAACGCCTGCCTGGCGCACGCGGCGGAGCGAGGCCTGGCGGTGCTGCCGGTGCACTGCGTCGAGCCCTCGCTGATGGCAGCGGACGACCACTCGGCCATGCACGCGCAGGCCGGCTGGCAGGCGGTGACGGCGCTGCGCGGGTCGCTGCGGGCGCGCGGCGCCGACATCCTGGTGGCCCACGGCGAGGCGGTGGACAAGCTGGCCAAGCTGAGGCGCGCGCTGCCGTTCACCGCGGTGCTGTCGCACGAGGAGGTGGGCAACGGGCTCAGCTACCGCCGCGACCTTGCCGTGGCCGCGTGGTGCCGGGCCAACGGGGTGGACTACCTCGAGTTCCCGCAGCAGGGGGTGCGCCGCGGCGGGATCAACCGCGACAGGTTCCGGCGGTTCTGGCTGTCGCGGGTGTCGGCGAATCCTCCCCTGGAGATACCTGAAATCCGCACCTGCCCCAGGGCTCGCCAGCTCGCCTCGGCCACCGGCTTCCCCGGCCTGGGCGCCTTCGCCGGCAACCCCGGCTGGCAGCCGGTGAGCGAGGCCGACGCGCAGGCCACGCTCGCCGACTTCCTCGGCCGGCGGGGACTGCGCTACCGGGGCGGCATCAGCTCGCCGAACACGGCGCTGGAGGCCGGCTCGCGGCTGAGCCCGCACCTGGCCTGGGGCACCCTCACGGCGCGGCAGGCGTGGCGCGCCGTCAAGGCCCGGCTGGCCGGCCTCGACCCGCGCGACCCCGACACCCCCCGCTGGCGCCGGAGCCTCGCGGCGTTCCTGAGCCGGCTCGCCTGGCGCGACCACTTCACCCAAAGGCTCGAGTCGGAGCCCGAGCTCGAGTTCCGCGCCCCTCACCCCTGCTACCGCGACATCCCCTACGAAAACGATCCCCGCCTGCTCGAGGCGTGGCGCGCCGGCCTCACCGGCTACCCGCTCGTCGACGCGGTCATGCGCTGCCTGGCGGCGACCGGGTTCGTGAACTTCCGCATGCGGGCGATGGCGGTGAGCTTCGCCTGCCACGCCCTGCACCTCGACTGGCGGCTCATCCACCCGCACCTGGCGCGGGTGTTCCGCGACTACGACCCGGGGATCCACCTGCCGCAGGTGCAGATGCAGGCGGGCGTGGTTGGCTGGAACGCGATCCGGGTGTACAACCCTTCGAAGCAGTTGGCCGACCAGGATCCCGGTTGCGGCTTCACGCGGCGTTGGGTGCCCGAGCTGGCCAATGTGGAGACAAGCCGGATTCTCAAAGGAGACATTCCGGCGGGCTACCCGGCGCCGGTGGCGCCGTTCGCGCCGCGGGCCCGGGCGATGGCGGCCATCCTTTATGGCATCCGCAAGACGGAGCGGGCCCGGGCGGAAACGCCGGGGGTGTACGCGCGGCACGGCTCGCGGCGGCCCGAGCGGAACTTTCGGCCGCGCAAGCCGCCCCAGCCGCCTCAGCGCACGCTGTTTGACGAATTGGGGGAGTAGCTGGCGGCTCACGCCGGCGGCTTGCGCCGCCGCCGGCACGCCTCGGAGCAGTGGCGCACCTGGTCCCAGACCTTTTGCCATTTCTTGCGCCAGGTGAACGGCCGGCGGCAGACGGCGCACTCCTTGCTTGGCAGGTCGGACTTCCCGGGCGGCATGGGATGGTCTCCATGGAAAGGAACACATTATGTGTAGGCGAGCCCCGGGAATCGCCGGGCTGACGCCCGGCGCTCGCCCCAATGCGGGGAAACCAGGTCTGGCGAGCCCCGGGAA
>JAGWVO010000005.1 GCA_018970845.1 Planctomycetota bacterium | reverse complement strand
CTGGCCGGTGGCATCACCATCGACGGTTACAGCCAACCCGGCGCCTCGGCCAACACCGCGAACATCGACGGGGCTTTCAATGGAGTGCTTGCCATCCAGGTGGCGGGGGGAAATTTCAGTACATTACGGCTCAACGGAGTAAATAATACTGTATCAGGCTTGTCATTGGGAGGCGTCACGGGCGGCAACAGCATCATTAGCGTCACGGGATCCGGAATTGCAGTTTCCGGCAACTTCATCGGCCTGGGTGCCGATGGGGCCCCATGGGGGCCGATGTCGAATTACGGGGTCTTTGTCTCCGGGGGCTACAACACCATCGGGGGATCTGTTCCGGCCCATCGGAATGTCATCGGCAACAACCAGCAGGGTGTCGGCGTAAGTGCCGGAGAAAGCACCAGGATCATTGGCAACTTCATCGGTGTCGGCGCTTCGGGCACCGAATCCAGGGCGAATGCCACGGGTATTTATGTTTTCAGCAACGCTTCAAAGACGATCGTCGGTACCAATTCGGATGGAATCGACGACATCCAGGAAAGGAATGTCGTTTCCGGCAACACGGGAATGGGCATTTATGTCAGTGGTTCGACCGGCACCATCATCAGCGGAAATTATTCCGGCCTGACCATCAAGGGAACAACCGCTCTCGCCAATGGGTTTTGGGGCATCGGCCTGGTCAACGCGGTTTCCGCAACCGTGAGCTCGAACATTGTTTCCGGAAACTCACAAGGCGGCATCTATGTGCGTGGAGCCTCGAGCTCGGGAAACATTGTTTCTCAAAACATCGTTGGTTTGGCCGCGGACGGCGCCACGGCTTTGGGCAATGCCTACAGCGGCATCACCTTGAACGACTGGGGAGTGGCCGGTGATGGACCGTCGGACACCCAAGTTGTTGGCAACATCGTGGCTTCCAACCGCGAATACGGCATCTGGACGCGTGGCGCGAAAAATTCGATTATCCGTGGCAACAAGGTGGGAACCGATGCCGCTGGCCTTAAAGCCAGTGGCAACACCTACACCGGTGTTTCCGTGGAAAATTCCACCGGCACGATGATCGGTGGAGTCCTTGAAGCTGACGGGAATCTCATTTCCGGAAACAATTCCGGTGGAATTTATGTCGTCGGTTCATCCAACACGACCATTTCCGCGAACAAGGTCGGAACCAACCGGGATGGCAACGCCAAGATTGCCAACGCCGCATGGGGAATCGGTGTCAGGAATTCTCCCAACACTGCCATAGGTGGCTCGACCGCGGCCCAGGGAAACCTCGTCTCCGGCAACAGCCAGGGCGGAATTTTCGTGCGCGGCGCGACGAGCACATCAGTTTCCATCAGGAACAACCTTGTCGGGACGGCATGGAATGGCACCTCGGCGCTGGGCAACGCCTTCAGCGGCATCGCCATTGTCGATTGGGGGGTGGCCAACGACGCGCCATCCGGAGTCATCGTTTCCGAAAATACTGTTTCAGCAAACGGGCAGTACGGGATTTGGATTGACGGCGTGTCCTCAACTGGCAACTCCATCACCCGCAACAAGGTGGGGGTGACGCGTGACGGTGCCGGAGCATTATCAAATTCGTCGGTTGCGATTTACATCAACCAATCCTCCGGCAATTCCATCGGAGGATCATCCCAAGTTGAAGGAAACACCATTTCGGCCAACGGCTGGAATGGAATCCTCGTGGCTGGGGCATCGGCCTCGGGGAATCTTGTCAGTGGCAACACCATCACCACTAGCGGCGCTTCCGGCGTTTTTGTTGACTCCGCTGTAGGCACCTCCGTCCGGTCGAACACGATCGAGGCGCTGGGATATTCAGGTGTCAGGCTGGTCAATGTCTCAGGTGGTTCACAGGTTGCCGCGAACATTATCAGGAACGCCGGGACGGGAGTTTCGGTTTCGGGATCCACGACCTCCGGATTAAGCATCGAAGGCAACCAGATCAGCCAGGTGGCGACCGGCATATCGGTTGCGGGCGGGTCCGGAATATCCGTGGTCGGGAATTCCTTGGGCGCTGTTTCCGCAACAGGCATCCTCTTCTCGTCCGTGAAATCCGGATCCTCCATTCGGGATAATTCCCTGGCGGGAATTTCCGGCAAGGGCATCGTCCTAGAGAATTCCTCCTCCGTCGGCGTTTTCGGCAACAATCTGTCGGCAATCGCTTCCACCGGCATCTTGATCAGCGGATCGTCCGGCGTCGAACTGTCGGCCTCCCCGGGCGACTACGCCATCGACATCCTCTCATCCAGTTTCTCGGGAAGCACGGCGATCTCCTCCTCGGGGGCCGTCCTGCTGTCGGCTCCCTTGGGAAACCTCGTTTCCTTCTCCACGGGCGTGACCGTTTCATCGGCATCCGTGGTCCGCGTTTCAGGCGCCATTTCCTCAACCAACGGATCCATCACCCTTGGCGACGGCGACACCCCTGTCATTCTCGAGGGCGACACGGCCATCGATTCGGGAACAGCCGCGACCGTCCTTGGTGGCGCCGTCGATGGCGCCTTCTCACTGACGATTGCCGGTAGCGGAGCCAACCAGATTGTCTCCCAGGCTGGCGCCGTGATTCCCCTGGCGGCGTTTGCGACCGGCGCGACGGGCACGATCTCGGTTTCCGGCATCATCTCCACGGGTAATATCGTCCTTGGAAATCATGCGACGGTTTCCGGGGCCATTTCCAGCAGCCAAGGTGGTTTCACCGCCAAGGCAGGGTTGTCGGCTCCCAACGACCTGCGCATCAACTCTCCCGCCGGCGCCATCGTTCTCGAAGGCAAGGTCGCCGTGGCCGGGCGGGCTGCCTTCAAGGCGGGAGTGTCGGTCACGGCCAACAATACCGCCAACCAGTTCGGCGATGTTGTCACGGTTACCGCACCAGCCGTGACACTTGCGGCTGGCGGATCCATTTCGACGGAATTGATGGCGACAAACGCCACCATTTCAGCCGGCTCAAATGCGATTGTGGCCGGCGGCATCTCGGGCAACCTCGATGTGACCGCGAGCGGGGCCATTAACCAATCAGGCCCGCTTTCAGTGGGCCAGCGAGCGGTGTTCTCCGCCAGGTCGACGGATGATATCCGACTCGATGACGCGAACAACTTCCAAACTCTTGCCGTGACGAAGGCCCGCAATGTGGTTGTCCGCGACACGAACGCGATCACCCTGGGGGCCAGTTTCATTGCGGGCAGCTTGTCGGTTTCCGCGGGGGGCGCGATCTCAGCGGATGCCCTGAAGGTGGGTGGCTTGGCGTCCTTCACCACGGGTGGAACAGGTTCACTTTCGCTGGTAGCCGCCAACGATTTCGCATCCCTCGAATTTTCCGTCGGCGGAGATGTGACCATTCGCGATGTCAACGACCTTCAGTTGGTCGGAGGCGCGACCAGCGGCAATCTCGATGTTGAATCCGCCGGATGGCTTTCCGATTCCGGGCCAGTCACCGTGGCCGGGAATGCCAGCCTTGTTGCAGGGTCGATGAAGCTCGCGAATTTCGCCGTGGCGGGGGCCGTCGGCATCAATTCCAAGGGCCAGGCACTGGTTCAAAACGCGACAAGCTTGACGGTTTCGTCGGCCAGCGCGCTTGGCGACCTGGAACTGGTGGCAACCACGGGAAACATTTCCAATCTGGGACCGGTGACCATTTCAGGAAATGCCCGTTTGGCCACCCGGTCACCCTCGGGCACGATCAGCCTGAACCAAGTGGCAGTCACGGGTTCCATCGCCTTCACCTCGGCGGGCGATGTTTTCCTCCAATCGTCCGGCCCGATCCAATTGGCGGAAAGCATCATCGCCGGAAACTTGGCCGTGGAGGGAGGCGACTCCATTACCCAAGGCGGATCGCTTTTGGTGACAGGAACCTCAAAAATATCGGCCCCCGGCCAGTCGGTGTCGCTGTTTGATTCCGGGAATGATTTCCGCGGATTGGTGACAGTGACGGCAGGGCCGGTGGCGATCCGTGGTTCAGGCGACCTGAACCTGTCGCTGTCGACGGGATCGGCGACGGTGGATGCCGGCGGGAAGCTGGTGATTCGAGGCGTGGTGTCCGGCGCGCTGTGGTCGAAGTCGGCGGGCCTCGTGAGTCAGTTGGGCCCGTTGGTAGTGGCGGGTGACGCGACGATCACCGCCCCCGGCCAGTCGGTGTCGCTTAACAACAGCGGGAATGACTTCCAAGGAATGACATCGGTCGACGCTGGCAATGTCGATATAATCGACTCCAATAAATTGAATATCGTTGTTAATGCCTCCAGATTGGATCTCCACGCGTTTGGAAACCTGCAGTTGACGGGATCGGTAGGTGGCGACCTTTTTGTTTCGGGCGGCGTGGGTAGTTCGACAAGCATTGGCAACCTGTTTGTCGGCGGCGGGATGAGTTTGAACTCCAGCAGCGATGTGTCCAACTCGGGCCCCGTCACGGTTCTCGGCAGCGCCATGGTGAGGATTGGGGCTCAAGGAAATGTCTCCCTTGCCGGATTCAACCGCTTTGGATTCCTCAATATCGCTTCCGGCAATCAGGTGTTGGTGTCGGGCGCGATGTTGGGTGGCCTGACCGTGTCCAGCGCCTCTTCCGTCACCCTCAGCGGCAACTCGGTGACATCCTCAGCCGGCGTCGGAATCGAGGTTGTGTCGGCGGGTGCCGTGATTGTCAGCGGCAACTTGGTGACGGGATCGGCGAAGTCGGGCATCGTTGTCGCCAATTCGGCCGCCGTGGATGTGCGTGACAACGCCGTTGATTTCAGCGGCGCTGACGGAATCGCCCTGCAAGCCGCTCCCGGCGCCTTGGTTCGCGGCAACACGGTCACCAAGGCCGGCGGCATGGCGATTCGCCTGAGCGGGCTTTCCGGGGCGACGGTTTCCGGCAACACCATCGTTTCGCCAGGCCTTGATGGCATTGGCCTTCCGGGAACGGATCAGCCCAATCGCCTGGCGGGAAATAGATTCAAGGGTATTTCGTCCGGCCGGCTGTTCGTGGATGTCGGCGCCGCGGGCGTGGACGGCTACAGCTTGACAAGCTTGGCGAATCCTCCCGCGCTGTCGAGCGTGGCCTCGGATGCCCAAGGGATCATCGTCAGCGGCACTTATCTGGGGCGCCCCAACACGGCCACCACGATTGAATTGTTCCGCACCGGGGCCGGTGGCGCCGCGGAACCCGCAGGAGTGGTGACCGGCACCACGGATTCCCTCGGGGTGATGACATTTGAGCTTGTGGTGAAGGGCGGCACGCAAGGCAACGGCTTCCGTGCCATCGCGACAAGCCCCACGCAATCATCCGAGATGTCACCCGAACTCCTGGATGGAAAATCACTGGCCGTGGCGGTGCGTGATGGTGCCGGCCAAAGCGTGATGACCAACGAACCCTATGGCGGAGCGGTCAGGTTCGTGGTCACGGATCCCGCGGGCGCGGTTGTTCCCTTTGTTCCCGTGCGCCTGACGCTGCCGGCGGCCGGAGTTTCATCAGCCTTTGGTGACGGCGCGACCCTGGTTCGTGGCATCTACGGCGTCCGTGACGCGTTTGTTGTCTCTGATGCCGCGGGCGTGGCCACCGCCCCTTCCATCAAGGCGGGACCGGTTGCCGGTGATTTTGCGATCACGGCCATGGTGGGGCAGGGCGGCGGCGTGATGACCACCGCCGGTTTGGAAATACGGCCGCCAGCTCCGCTGGTGCTTGATGCCGCTGTGCCCGGAGCCAACCCTTCGGATCCCACCGCCATTAGCGGCGAGGCCTATCCGGGAAGCCTGGTGAGGATTTACCGAGCCGGGTCCGGCGCCCTGGTGGCATCGAGCCAGCTCAGCCCCGGCCAGTCCTCCTTCAGCATCACCTTGCCGGTGGCGGCCGAGAATGACCGCGGGGAACGCTGGATCGTGACGGCCACCTACGATGGCAGTTTGGCCAACCTGTCGGATCAAACGGCGGGAAATGAGTCGAACAGCCGTCCCATCGCCGAGGCCCCTTTCCGGGAACTCTATCTCAACGCGGCATCCATTCCTGTTTCGGGCGCCGTGTCGGCCGGCGCGTCGGTCGCGATCAGCCGCAACACCAAGGCGCTTACGGCCACGAGCGCGCCGTATCTGCTCGTCGCAACCGACTTCGCGACGGGTTCCGGCGGATGGGCATCCCAGCCGGGAGGCGGCGTGATCCATCTCGTGGCCGACCAGGTGGACGACGGATCGTTGTCGATGCTGGCGTCAGCTCCCTCGGGCCCGCGCTATTTCGCCGCGCCGGCCGCTTACTTGGGAAACAAGTCGGCATTCCTGGGAGGCAGCCTGTCCTTTTCGCTGCGCTCATCCGTTCCGGGAGCAGGCCCGGTGGATGTGATCATTCAGGGAGCGGGTTTGACGCTCGCCAGGGTCGTCGGAGTCCAACCGGGTGTCTCTTGGCGAAACTACTCGGCCTCCCTCCTGCCGGATGGCATGTGGCGGGTGGGCGAATCCAACGGCCAAGCCGCGACACGCGACCAGTTGGCCCTGGTGCTTGGATCGCTCGAATCGTTGCTCATCCGGGGAACCGATGATGGCGGAATGGCGGCATTCGGCCTTGATTCGGTTGCCATGGAGGGCCCGGGCGCGGTCGCTTATGGCCTGTCGCTCGACCTGGTGCGCAACACCAAGAACCAATTCGTGCTGGTGGAGACCAACCGGTTCGGCAACATCTCCGGAACCACGATCCTTCCGCTGGTGACGGAGGATTCCATCGCGCCACGCTCCCCCGCCTTTGTTTCCGTTGAGGGCGATTCCAATGTCAAAGGCGACCAGGTGCTCAACAAGAACCGCCTGACGCTGGTGGCCACCGCCGATCCCAACGCGCATCCGCTCGCGCTTGCTTCCATGAGCCAGGCCATCCGGATTTTCCGCGACGGCGTCCAGGTCGGCATGGTGACGGCGGCAACCGATGGCTCATGGTCGTTTTCCGATCCGACCACCTTGCCGGACGGGGTGTATTCCTACTCGGCGACAGCCACGGATCGCGCCGGCAACGAGTCGGTGAGATCGCTGGTGTTCAAGGTGGTGGTCGATACCGCCAATCCGCGCTCTCCCTCGAATTTTTCCATCACCCCCGACACGGGACTGGTTGGTGACAGCGTTACTAGTGTTGCCGCGCCCCGTTTTTCAGGACAAGCCGAGCCGGGAAGCGTTGTGGAGGTTTTCGAGGACCGCGTCTTCCTCGGATCCGCCTTGGCCGATACCCGCGGCCGGTGGGGAATCGACCTTCCCTCGTTGGGAAATGGCGTCCATGTCGTTGGCGTCCGTACGACCGACCTTGCAGGCAACGCTTCCGACCTGGCCTTCCACACCATTGTGATCGACGCCTCCGGGCCCGCGACGGCTTCCATCGGCAGGATCATCGAGGACAGTGGCGAGGATTCCTCCGACGGCGTGACCAATGTCCGCCGCCTCACCTTGGAAGGCACCGGGGAACCGGGGAGTTTCATCAGCCTGTCGCGCAACGGATCAAGGTTCGGCCAGGCGATCGTGGGAGCCGACGGGATTTGGAAGTTCGACGCGACAACGACGGAACTTCTCGACGGCACCCACGCGTTCGTGGCCACGGCTTCCGACCTTGCCGGGAACCAGTCGGAAGCCACGCAGGCGTTCACCGTGGTGGTTGACACACGCGCTCCCCTGGCGCCCCGCGCCTCCGGGATCACGCCAGATACTGGAAATCCCACCGACAGGATCACCTCGGTGGCCAATCCCGTGGCGCAAGGCTCCGCAGAACCCAACGCGCGTGTCCTGGTGTTCTTGAATTCCCAGCCGATAGGAACGGCGCGGGCCGATTCGCTGGGGGCATGGTCGTTGCAGTTGCCCGTTTTGGATCCCGGAACATACTCCGTTTCGGCCAGGGCGATTGACAGGGCCGGGAACGCCTCGCCTGATTCGCTGCCCATGGCCGTGACAATCGACTCCGCGCTTCCCGCCCCGCCATCGATCACCGCCATCAGCAACGACACGGGAAGCAGCGCGACGGACCTCATCACGAGGGCCACCGGTTTCTCCATTCTCGGAACCTCGACGCCCAACCTTTCCGTGTTGGTCTATCGCGGCGAAACCTATCTGGGCCAAACAAAGGCGACCGAGGCCGGGATGTTCTCCTTCACCGTCTCGGGATTGGCCCAAGGCGACTACCAGTTCTCCGCGGAATCGGTCAACGCCGCGGGCACCAATTCGGGCCGCGGCGGCGCGCTTGGCGTGAGGGTCGACACAACCGCCCCGGGAACGCCCTTCGCCATTTTCATTTCGGACGATCTTGGCGCCAGTCCAAGCGACCTCCTCACCTCCGACAACACCATTTCGCTAGGGGGAATGTCGGAATCCGGGGCGCTGGTGGAGGTGCAATTCGCCGGGCAGGTTCGCAGGGCCTTGGCGGATGAAAATGGAAAGTTCCGTGTCTCATTTGAAGACATGGCCTTGGCCGATGGTTCCTATCCCGCGCAAATCCTCGCCTTCGATGTCGCCGGGAACCGGTCGGCGCGTGCCGGGGCGGCGACCATCCGCATCGACACGGGCGCGCCGGCCCTTGCCGTGGCCCGCTTGGAGACCGACACGGGCACCAGCGCGACCGACTACATCACGAGCGACACCACGCCCACCTTGATCGGAACCGCCGAGGCGGGCGCCCTTGTTGTCGCCAGGATAGCCGGTGTCAACATTTGCTCCCCCGTGGTCGCCGACGCCCGCGGAGGTTGGGTTCTGCCCTTGGGTGAACTCCTTTCCGGATCCTACGACCTGCAAATCGTCGCCACCGACGCCGCCGGAAACTCCACGACGGTGAATGTCAGCCTTGTCATCGACGCGATCAGTCCCCCCAATGCCACGGCGTTCTCCATTTTCCCCGACACGGGAAAGCCCGGCGACTTCACCACTTCCTCGGGCGATGTCGTGCTTTCCGGAAACGCGGAATCCGGGGCGTTGATCCATGTGAAGGTGAACGGGGTATCCCAGCCGTTCGTGGCCGCTTCGGCCAACAGCGACTGGTCGATTGGCATCAGGCTGCCCGTTGAGGGTGACAACAAGATTTGGGTTTCGGTGATCGATGCCGCGGGCAATCCGTGTGATGCCAGCAGTTTCCTTGTGAAGCGGGATAGCCTGGCGCCCTTGGCACCGGTGCTGGCGCGCATCTCCCCCGACACGGGCTTTTCCGACACCGACCGGGTGACCTCCGCTGAGGTTGTCACCATCAGCGGTCTCGCCGAGACGCTCTCCTTGGTTTCGATCACCCTGAACGGCCTTGAAGTTGGGTCTACCGTGGCCGCTGGCGATGGCGCCTGGTCGTTCGTGTTGCCGTCGCTGGCGGCATCGGGATCGTATGCCGTGGCCGTTCGGGCCACCGATGCGGCGGGCAACTTGTCTCCGTTGACAACTTTCTCCATCATGCGTGACGCCTTGGCGCCCGCCACGGCCGGCATCGATGGCATCCTTGATGGAAACATCCTGGATGCCGACGGACTCACCGCGAATTCCGCCCCCACCATTCGCGGCCGTGCCGAACCGTTCGCCCGGGTGTTCGTGGCGATTGACAATGGTAGTTTCAACAGCACGACCGCCAATGGGGATGGAATATGGTTTGTGGCAACGGGTAGCCTTGTGGACGGTACCCATTCCGTCGTCGCCCGGGTCGAGGATGCGGCCGGAAACAGGGCTGAGTTGTCCTCCCCTTACTTCTTCACGATCGACACGAGTCCTCCCGTTCCCCCTGGCATTGATTCGGTCTCCCCGGATCATGGCTTCTCCGCCGACGATGGTGTCATTTCCTCGAGCTTGATCACCGTTTCTGGGCATGCCGAACCGGGATCCCGGCTTCGCGTCAGGTTCGGGAACTTCGCGGTGTCTGACTCCACGGTCCCCGCCGATGGAAAATGGAAGGCTGATTTCCAGGGAATGCCCGATGGCACCTATCTGCTCGAGGCCCTGACGGTTGATATTGCCGGCAACCTGGCCTCCGCCGGCACCCGTGTCATCAAGGTGGACACCCTCGCGCCGGCGGCGCCCGGCGGCTTTGCCATTGATACGGACACCGGGATCAGCTCATCGGATGGCGTCACCCGCATCCGGCCCTCATTCCTGTCGGGCAAGGGCGAGGCTGGCGCCCGTGTCATGGTTTCCATTCCTTCGATTGGCGCGGAATGGTCGTCGATCATCGGTTCCGACGGCGCTTGGAAGGCGCCCATCAGCAACCTGCCCGAGGGATCAACCACTTTCCTCATCCAGCAAACAGATCCCGCCGGCAACTCGTCCGCAACCGCCAATTTCGTCGTCACTATCGACTCGACAGTTCCTGATCGTCCCTCGATCGCCGAGGCGCGCGGCACGGTGAACGCTCCCCAGATTGTTTCCGGAGCGCCTTTGTCATCCTCCTTGCCCCTGATTTCCGGGCGGGCCGAGGCGGGGGCCAGGGTTCGCGTCGAAGTCCGCTCCGCGACGGCCTTGGCTTCCTCGGGAACGGTTTTATCCGACGATGGCGGCCGTTGGCTTTTCACGCCGTCGCGCGCGCTTGCCGACAACTCGTATTCGGTGACCGTTGTCGCCATCGATGCCGCAGGCAACGAATCGGAAGCCAGTTCCGCTTTCAGCCTGGTGCTTGACACGCGCGCTCCGGCGGCGCCCACCGTATCGGCCGTGGGCCCCGACACCGGAGCCAGCAGCACCGACAACCTGACCCGTGAGGCGACGCGCATCGTGGGCTTGGCCGAGGCCGGAGCGAAAGTCCGTTTCTTCGAGATCCTGCCCGAGGGCGGCCGCCTGCTTTTGGGGGAAGCGGTCGCCGGTGCCGATCGCAAGGTCGAGTTGTCGCTCCCTGGGTCGGGACTTGCCCACGGCATGCATCAACTCATCGCCGTCGCCATCGACCCGGCGGGCAACACCGGACCTGAATCGGCCGCGCGGTCGGTGGAGGTGGACGCCACCGCCCCCGATACTCCGGAAATTGTCTTGGTTTCCGACGACAGCGGACTTGCCGGGGATGGTGTCACCAACGACACGACGCCCTCCATTTCCGGCTTCGCCGAACCGGGTGCCACCGTGTTTGTTCGCGCCGGCGGGCCTGACGCCCCGGCCAAGACCGCCGTTGCCGCCGAGGATGGTTCCTGGTCGGTCACCCTGTCGTTGGCCGAGGGACGCCACTTGATCGAAATCCGCGCCGTCGACAGGGCGGGCAACTCCAGCGCCATACCCGCCATGCGCACGCTGGTCATCGACAAGTCGGCTCCCGGCACGCCATCGGCGTTGACTGTTTCACCCGATACCGGCAGATTGGCCACGGACGCCATCACCTCTGGCAATCGCCCGGAGATATCCGGAAAAGGCGAAGCGGGATCGGTTGTGTCTGTTCGTTGCGTCCAGGTGGCGACCGGCGCGGGGTTCGAATTCGGCACCGTGACGGTCGGCGAAAGCGGCGCCTGGGTGGTTGCCGCGCCCGGGGCGCTTGATGACGGCAAATACCAATTCGAGATCGACTCGAGGGATTTGGCCGGAAACATTTCCGCCAAGGCCCGCCTCACGATGGTCATCGACACGGCGGCGCCGTTGGCGGAAATTTCCTTCCCTGCCAATACCGGCCACTACAACCTCAAGGGATGGACGGGCGCGGTCAAGGGAACGGCCCAACTTCTCAACGGTTCCGCCGTGGCCAGGGTCACGGTCACTGTCTCCGACAGTCTCGGACGCCATTACAACGGTTCCGAATTCCAGGCTGGTCACGCCTCCGTCGTGGCCGCTGGAACCGCATTGTGGTCGCTGGCGCTTCCGGCTTCCGCCTTGTCCACCGGGCTTTCGTACACGGTGTCGGTCGTGGCCGAGGATTTGGCGGGCAATCTGGATGCGCCCCGAGTCGTGAGCTTCGATTTCGACACCGAGGCTCCCGTTCCCGCGCTGACAGCCCAGCCAGCCCCGACCAACCTGGGCAGCCAGATGCTCCTCATCGATTTCGGCGAGCCGGTGAGATCCTTCCCCGTGGACCGGGTGGTCGCCTCCGAGGGACTCAAGGTCGAACTGGCAAGCGAGGATACGGCCTCCGGCAAGTTCACCCTGGCCCTCACCCCAAGCCGCGAGGGCGCCTTTGGCATCAAGCTCGCGGCCGGTGCCGTGCTCGACCTCGCGGGCAACGCCGCGCCCGCCATCGCCTTCAACTCGGTCTTTGACATCTCGACGGCGTCTTCCAACGCCCAGCCACTGCAGTTCAGCGCCGGCCAGGCAGGTTGGTCTGGTGTGTTTTCGCAGCCCGGCGACCAGGACTGGTTCCGAATCACGGCACCGGCCACCGGCGGGCTTTCCATCAGCCTCACCGGGGCGAGGGGCCTTGGAACAACCCTGCGCATCGTGGATGCGGGAGGAGAAACCGTCGCCCTGGCCGACAACTCCTCAAGTGCCTCCAGTTCCCTGCGCGCGAATGTCACCTCAGGCCAGCAATTGTTTGTCGTCGCCGAGACTCGTGGCGTGTCCTCGGGCGCTTACACCTTGTCGATGTCCTTGGGCGGCCTGTTCCTTGACGACTTCGGCGACACGGCGCCGGAAGCCGGTGGCTTGGTCGCCACGGGCGTCGGCACATTCACGCTCCGCGGGGAAATCAACAAGGCCGGTGATGTCGATTACTTCCGGTTCGTGGCGCCAGCCACCGGGATGATCACCTTCACCGCGACTCCCACGGGTTCGGCGACGCTGGTGCCGTCGCTTGCCGGCGGGGTTCTGGAGGCTCAATTCACCACGCAATCCGAGCAGGAATCCAGGATTCTGGGCGAGGCCATCATCAGGTTCCCGGTCGTGGCCAACATCGCCTACCTTGTCAAAGTCGGCTCGCACGCCGCCTCCGGTGTCGAGGCCTCGGGTGGCTACCTGTTGGAATCGACTTTCGTCGCCGCCGGTGACGAGGCGGTTGATGACCAGTCGGGTCCGTCGCGCAGGATCGATCTGGTTTCCTCCCCCGTGGCCCCCGAGCTTTCGATGCGGCTGGAGGCCGCGGCCGATGCCGATGGCTTCGACATCGCCTTGCCGCAGGCCGGCGGCAGGATCCTTCTCGCGGTCGCCGCCGATTTCCCCGCCATGGTGGTTGTCGGGGCCGGAAAAGACGCCAGGACATTCGCGGTGGCGAATGGCCGCGTTCTGGCCGAGGGTGTTTTCGGATCCGGGAAGACCGTCCCTGTCAGGATCTTTGCCAACGGCCAGGCTGGCGGCGCCTACTCGGTGACCGCGGCCCTTGACGAGAGGCCATCGACCCCGGACGAAGCGCCCGTTTTCGATCCGGGTCCGACCGGGCAGGTGATCAGCGGCCTTGCCATACCGCTTCCGGGGGATGTCGATTTCTCGGGCATCGTGGCGCGAAGCAATGGAAAGGTGATTGTCAGGCTCGATCCTGTGGGCGAGGTATTCGGAGCCGGTTTGCAGATTGTTTCGTCATCCGGCGCGGTTCTCGGCAGCGCCAGGCTCAACGAGGACTTCAGCCTGCAGGCGACCGCCACGGTTTCCGCCGGGCAAACGGTGTTTGCCCGCGTCATCGGCGCCAACGGTTCCACCGGCCAGTACCGCCTGGCGCTGAGGCAGGTGCCGGATGATTATGCCGATGAAATCGGCCAAGCCACACCCCTGGCCGGCGTGTCGAGTGGCACCTTGGATTACGCGGGTGACCGGGACTTCTTCGTATTCACGGCAAGCGAGGCCGGTCCCCATCTGGTGAGGGCGCGGGCGGTTGCGGGAGAACGGACGGAACCGTTCCTGTCGGTTTACCGGGAGGGATTTGCCACCCCGGTCACGAGCGTGGATGCCGAGGCTCCCGATGCCAACGGCCTGGTCACCTTGGACTTGGCGGCAGGCGAAAGGATCTTCATCGAGGTCGCGGGCCTTGGCCGGTTGGGCCGTTATTCGGTGCAGGCGGCCCCCGACCGTGTCGCCGCCACGGACGATCATCCCGACACCATCAACCTGGGCCGGTTGGCCGGTCCGGGTTCGCGAATCGTCGCGGGAACCGCCACCACCGGCGTCATCAACCCCGAGTCGGATGCCGATTACCTTGGTTTCTCCCTTACCGAATCCGGACGATACACGCTGTCAGCCGACGCGGCGGCGGGCGCCAAGCTGGATCCCAGGCTGGCCCTTTTCCAGAAGGACGCGGCTGGAAGCTGGCATCTCCTCGCTTCCGACGACGATGGGGGCGAGGGCGCCAACGCGCTGATCTTCCAGGCATTGGAACCGGGCGAATATCTGGCGCGTGTGGCCGCGTCCCGCGGCACGGCGGGCGCCTATCGCGTCGGGCTCACGCGATTCGTGACGCAGGCCCAAACCACCGCTGACGACGCTCCCGACAGCGCCACCCAGGCGCGGGCCGTCGAGTTCACCGGCATCCCCAACGGCGAGAAGGCCGTCGTGTCGGCCCGCATCGACCGTGGCGCCGACCTCGACTTCTTCAGCCTGACACCATCGAAGGACGGCAGCCTTGTCATTTCGGTGGCGGCCGTATCAGGCGGCCTGGATCCCGTGCTTGCCTACTCCTCAGGCGGCGAGAACCTGACCAATGACAACGCCGGGCCCGGCATCCTCGACTCGAGGATCCTGGTCGAGGCGGTGGCCGGAAGGCCGATCATCCTTTCGGTCGCGAGTTTCGGGCTCACCACGGGGGCTTACACCCTCACGGCCACGGTGCTTGAGCGTCCCGAGGACGACCATGGCCAGACGGCCGCCA
Organism: Planctomycetota bacterium; assembly: GCA_018970845.1. Classification (GTDB taxonomy): domain Bacteria; phylum Planctomycetota; class Planctomycetia; order Gemmatales; family Gemmataceae; genus REEB421. The sequence continues at coordinate 10,526 of JAGWVO010000005.1, read as the reverse complement.
GCGCCACGATTCTCCGCGGCGACTCCTTGCAGGGGAACTTGGAGTATGCGGGCGACCGTGATGTTTTCCGTTACGAGCCCGCCTTCGCCGGCATCCTGACGATCAAGCTCAACACGGTCAGCGGTGTCGCCAATCCGCGCCTGCGAATCCTTGATGGCCAGGGATCGACGCTCGCCGAGGATGTGGCCGGCGGCGACGGGCTCAACAGCCTGCTCACCGCGCGCGTGGCCGCCGGTACCCCCCTGTTCATCGAGGCCTCGTCGGCGCTTGGTGAAACGGGCTCCTACCGCCTTGCCGTCGACCTTGCCGATGATGATTTCGGAAACGACCCCGCCGGCGCCTTCGCCCTCGATGTGGCCGGCAACGCCTCGGTGATCCAGGGGCGGATCAACATCACGGGCAACCGCACCGATGGTTCCGCGCGCCCCGCCGATGCCGACTGGTTCCGTTTCCGCGCCGACCGCAACGGCCTTGTCAGCTTCCGCGCCGATTCCAGTGATGGTCTCGACCCCTACCTGTTCGTCTACAACTCAAGCCTGGACCTGGTCGGCAGCCAGGACAACCGGTCAGCCACCGACCATGGATCGACCGTGCCGATGAATGTCATCGAAGGGCATACCTACTATGTCCGCGTCGTTGGATCGGCCGGAACGGCGGGCAACTATTTGTTCGAGGCGCGGCCCGTCGTGGATGACTTCGGCAATTCCGCCGAGTCCTCCTCTCCCCTCACCCTGGATCAATCGGGCGAGGCCGCGGTTTCCGGAGCGATCAATTCCGCCTTCGACCGTGACTGGTTCAGGTTCACTCCCGAGGCCGACGGCCGGGTGTCCGTGCGCCTTGCCGCGGCGGCGGGCTCGGGCCTGGACTCCAACCTGGCGGCATTCGACTCCGCCGGCAGGCTCATCGTCGCCAATGACGATTCGTCGGATGGCACCGGCGACAGCGTGGTGGAATTTTCCGTCCAGGCCGGGCAGTCGTATTACCTCAGGGCCCAAGGCTTCGGAGCCAGCGAGGGAGCCTTCGAGCTTGTGCTCACGCCCGTCGCCGAGATCGGCGACGAGTTCGGCGACACCGTCGAGATGGCCGAGGGTTGGGCGCTCGACATGTCGGGCGCCGGAACCCGGTCGGGCGCCTTGCAGTCGGCGCGGGATATCGATCTCCTCAAGGTTGTCTCCCCGTTGTCCGGAAGGTTCCGGATTTCCGCCGAGGTTGACGGCGGCGATGCGACCATCCGTGTCATGGCGCGCAAAAACGATGATGTCGTGCAGGTCGCCTCGGCAACAGGAACCGGCACCCTGTCGCTGAGCGCGCCGGTTGTCGAGGCCGGTGAGTATTTCGTCAGGATCGAGTCGGCTCGCGGCGACCTCGTCAACTATCGCCTTGCCGCCTCCATCAATGAGGCATCCACCGGCGCCCTTCGCCCCGTCGACTCCGACGTTCTTTCCAAGCTCAGCGACGAATTCAACCGCGGGTTTGTCCAGAAAATCTCGACGCTCGGCGCCAATGGCGACATCACCAGGATCCAGAACGAGATCCTCAAGGACTTGGTTGACAGCTTCCTGCTCATCAATGGCGTGCCGGCCACCAATGTCCTCATCATTTACCTTGACCCGGTCGACTTCACCGTCGCCGACGGGTCGGGCGCCCAGGTCGGCCGCACGACGAACGGCGGCGCGGTCGCCGAGAATTCGGCCGCTTCGGTCTCCTCGCGTGGCGCCTTGGACATCGTTGTCGTTCCTGTCAACAACCCCGGCAGCTACAGCATGAACCTCATGGGCGTCGGCGGGGGACGGGTTCTCGCCGGGGCTACCATGGTCACCCCCGATGGCAAGATGATCACGCCTTCGGTCGGGTTCAACGGCAACAACTACTCGGCGCTTCCCGCCCGGGATGTTCCCAAGGAAGGCCTGAACCTCGTCCTTGATTTCCGCCAAGGTGCCGGCGGCGGTGGCACCGGCGGAGGCGATACCGGCGGCGGTGGCACCGGCGGAGGCGATACCGGCGGCGGGGGCACAGCGATCGCCACCGCTGTTGGCGCCGCCGTGAATTCGACCCTGATTCAGGCTCTTTCAGGACAGGTGGTCGCGGCGATTGACATGGAAGGCCTCGGAGAAGCCCTGGCTTCCCAAGCGACGGCGTTGGCCAGCCTGCTGTTGACGGCGGCGACCATCGACGGCGCCCGCGATGGCAAGGACATTGACCTTTCCGCCAACGGACTTCTGGGTTTCCTGGCCAACCCGGCGGTTCAGGCGAACATCCGCGCCGTCGCCACGGTCGGACAGGATGTCGCCACTTCAATGGTCCGCGGCGCCCGGTTCGTGGGCTCCAAGGTTCCCATGGTGGAAAGGCTGGTGGCCTCCGCGGCCTCGCCCTTGACCGCCATCACGGGTGCCGTTGTTCCGGCCAAGGTGAGCGGGGCGCTTGCCAAGGCGGTGACGGGTACCCTTGCGGAACTCACGCGCCAGGCCGACTCGACGGCGGCCGCCCTGGTCAAGGCCGTCGGCGGACAGGCCTCTAAGTTCTCAACCCGGCCGGCGGGAGGCGCCGTGAATCCCAAGCCGATGCCGGGAGCCCGCTCGGAAGCCCCGCGTCCCGACGCGAGGGATCTCGTCGCGGCGGAACTGGCGGGAACCCACCCGGCCTTGCTGGAAGGTTCCCGGGCCGAAATCAACGATGCCGTTTGGGGTGATGTCGCCTGGATGGCTCCTGTGGAGGACAAGGCCGGCCATGATGTCGAAAGCGCCATCACCGCCGGACTCGTGGTGACCGGTTTCATGACTCCCGGATGGATGAGGGACCAACTGGCTGGCGCTTCCCGCCCGCGGCAACCTGTCGCCAGGCTCAAGCGGCGCGAGGCCGAGTGAACGGGGCGGAGGTCACCTGCCCGGATCCGGGTCGCCCCAGGGTGCAACGCAGATGAGAACGGCGACAAAGACGAGTCCGAAGGCGGCGTAATGCCGCCACCTGAGCGGCTCACCCAGCCACCAAGTGCTGAATCCAGCGAAAACCAGGAGCGTGACGGCCTCCTGGATGATCTTGAGCGTGGGGGCGCCGATGCCGCTCCTGTGCCCGATCCTGTTGGCCGGCACCATCAGGCAGTACTCAAAGAACGCGATTCCCCATGAAGCCAGCACCGCCAGCATGATGGGCATGTCGCGATGCTTCAGGTGGCCGTACCAGGCCCAAGTCATGAAAATGTTGGAGGCGAGCAGGAGACAAACGGTTGTCATCATCTTTTCTCGTCCTCGGGCCGCGCTACGGGCGTCATGGCCAGCCATGCGGCCAGGCAGGCGACGCAGAGGGGAAGCAAGGCCGGTGTCCACGCGAGCCATGGCGTGGCGGGAGTGCCGGGCAAGGCAAGCGAGGCGAAAGCCAGGGCCAAGGCCGCCATGCCGAGGCGGGCACCGCAGGCGACGGACCAGCCTAGCCATGGCCCCATGAGAAGGTAGGTGGGCGGTTCGATCGCCGGGCCCATCAGCAGCAGCCAGGCTGTCCCCGCCATGCCGGAAGCGGCAAGGTCGCGCCTTGCCAGGCATGCCGCCAGCGCGGCGGCCGCGGCGACGCCCGATGCCGGTAGCCACCAGCGGGGATAGGCCTTGTCCAGTTCAGGCAAGCTTCCCCGGGCCGCGGCCTCGACCGAAACGATTGCGGTCCACGCGTCCCGGAAGGCCGCCCGCCTTTCGCCCATGCTTGATCGGCCGTGCCTGGCCCATTCCTCCCATAATTCAATGGCCCGGCCGCCCACTGGTGCCGAAAGCGCCGCGGCCCATGCCACGGTTGTGATCAGGGTGACGGCGGCCAGCGCCGGACGCGCCGCCCCCGCCAGCATGACGACCGGGAGCACGGTGGGCTTGAGAAGCATGGCCAGGCTGAAGAACGAGGCGCCAGCCCATGGACGTGTGGCCGCGCACGCGAGGCCGCCAAAAAGAAGCGCTCCCAAGGCCGTGTTCGCCTGGGCGTTCCACAGGCTCCTGGCGGCCATGAGCAGCACCGCGAAACGGTAGGCGGCGACACGGCCGTCGCTCCAGTGTGTCGCCCCCGGCAAGAGCCAGCGCCTGAGCGCCTCGGTGGCTGCGAAAACTCCGGCCGAACCGCATAGCGTGTAAACGAACGAACCAAGCCGAAGGCCCAAGGGTTGCATGAGACCGAAGAACGGCAGGCTGGGAGGAGGATAACGGTAGAGGTCGAGGCCTTCCCGTTCCACATAAACGGGCCTGCCCGAAAGCCAATCGTCGACGCCGGCCCTGTAGATGGGAAAAACCGAATGCTTCATCGGCGCCGCGGCGAGCTTGCCGGCGGCGGCGAGGGTCACGATGATCCAGGCGAGGATGGCGAGCCTGCTCCAGGACCAGCCTTGTGGTCCACCGAACAAAATCATGGAATTTTCGGAGCGGGAAGTTGGTTGAATGGCGCCGGGTCGTAAGGATCAGCGGGAGCCGGTGCCGGCTCGGGCCTGCGGGACACGGGTTCGTCAGGCTTGGCGGCGGTTTCCCTGGCCGGCTGGCCATCGGCGAACCTGCCGGATTCGCTGGGCGGCTTCGCCGGCTCCGGCGGGCGCGCCTCCGGCGGCCGGGTCTTGCCCTTGCGATCATCGCTGGCAAAGCCGGCCGGAAGAAGGTTGGGTTCGGCGGGCCTGCTGACGGCGTGTTCCTCTGACACCATCCGGGCCCATTCCTCCAGGAGACGGTAAGGTTCCGAGTTGCGGCCCTTCAGGGCGGGATGCGCTTGTCCTCCATGCACCGAGACACTCTTGACCAGAAGCGGACTGGAGAGCGGGGCCGCCGTGTTGATTTGGGCCAGCACCGCCGCGATGTTGGCTTGCAGGATGCGCCTGTTGCCCAATCCCGGATCGTAGGATCTTGTCAGTCGGAACGGGCCGCCCTTGTCGGTGGCATGGCAACTCGCGCAGGCATTCATCAGGATCGGCTGCACTCCGCGGGTGAACAGGCTGAGGGAGTCGGTCGTGAGTTGGAGTCCCCTGATGTCGGCCTCGCTGGGTCCGGCGGCGGGTTTGGCCGGTTCATCGACCGCTTCCCGATTCTGGAGGTGCCTTACAAGCCGCACGGTCTGGTTGTGTTCCGGGCGAAGGGAGAGTGCCGCCTTGGCTTCGTCCAGCGCCTGATCCTTGAGGTTATGGGCAAGGCACCACCGGGCCAGCCGGATCCTTTCGTCAGGGTCCTGAAGGTTGGCGCGTTGCCTGAGGGCCTTGTGGGCGCTCGCCAAGTCGGTGCAAAGCACGGCGGAGTTTTGTCCTGAAATCCAAGTGACGGCGTCACCCCTGCGCAGTCGATACTGGTCGCCCACCTTCTCTATTTCACCTTCCAAGGTGCGGTCGTTGTCGAGAATCAGCACCTGCCCCTTGAGGGGACGGCTTGGGGCGGGTTCGCCGGCGGAAAACACCAGGATGGAAATGCAGAAAAACGGATTCATGGTCGCCGGATAGCCCGGCATGGGGACCGAATCAAGGGCAAGACGGAGGGTTCGCCAGTTGTTAGGATAATGGCTTGGCAGAAAAGCCTAGCTGGCCCAGTTCAAGGAATTTCCCGAGACATGAAACCGCGCCTCCTGACCCCCGGTCCGACGCCCGCCCCGGAGGAGACCCTGCTGGAACTCGCCCGTCCGGTCACCTTCCATCGAAGTTCCCAATTCCGCGCGGTGATCAAGGAGGTTTCCGAAGACCTTCAGTATGTCTTCTGCACGAAGCAGCCAGTCCTGACCATCACGGCTTCGGGAACCGGCGCCATGGAGGCCGCCATCGCCAACACCGTACCGCCGGGCGGCAAGGCCATCTGCCTGGTGAGCGGCCGGTGGGGAGAACGCTGGCGCAACATCTGCAAGGCGTTTGGAGTGACGGTTGTCGAGGTCAAGGTTCCTTACGGCGAGTCCGTCGCGCCCGCGGCGCTCTCGGCCGCCCTCAAGGAGCATCCGGATGCCGCGATCGTCACCTCGACCCTGAGTGAGACCGCAACGGGAGCCCGCAACGACATCAAGGGTTTCGCCGAAATCACCCGGGCCAGCGAGGCGCTTCTCATCGTCGACGGGATCAGCGGCCTGGGCGTGATGGAATGCCGGATGGACGACTGGGGAATCGATGTCGTCGTGACCGGTTCCCAGAAGGCCCTGATGCTTCCGCCCGGCTTGGCGTTCATCGGCCTCTCTCAGCGCGCCTGGAAGCGGGTCGACTCGTTGTACCAGGGGCCATCGGCCCCCAAGGCGTTCTACTTCGACATCCGCAAGTACCGCGACAACCTCGCCGGCAACGATACCCCGTTCACGCCTGCGAATACCTTGGTGCGCGCCCTTCGCCTCAGCCTGAAGCGGCTTCGCGACGAGGGAATCGAAAACTGCTGGAAGCGCCACGCCCGGATGGCGCGCGCGGCGCGCGCCGCCGCCGCCCCGCTCCGGCTTGACCTTTACGCCAAGGACCCGGCCGACGGCCTGACCGTGTACAAGGTTCCCGAGGGGGTCGACGGCGTCGCCATTCTCGGTGCCTTGGAAAAGGAGCATGGCATCCGGGTCGCGGGCGGGCAGGATGTCCTCAAGGGGAAGATCATCCGGCTGGCCCACATGGGCTACATCGATTATTTCGAGGTTTTGGCCGCCGTTTCCGCCCTGGAGCTGACGCTGCCGAAGTTCGGCCATCCCGTGGAACCCGGCGCTGCCGTCGCCGCTTGCCAGCGCGCCTACGCGGGGGGGGCCTGACGCCATGCCACGCGTATTCATTTCCGACAAGCTGGAAAAGGCCGGGGTGGACATCCTCGTCGAGGCCGGCATCGAGGTCGACAACCGGCCCGGGCTCAAGGGTGACGAACTCAAGGAGGCGATTCGCCGGGCCGACGGCATGGTGGTCCGCAGCGGCACGCGCCTGACGGCCGAACTCCTGGAAGACCCCGGCCAGCTTCGAGCCGTGGTGCGCGGCGGCGTGGGCGTCGACAACATCGATGTCGCCGCCGCGACCCGCAAGGGCATCGTGGTGATGAACACGCCCGACGCCAACACTCTCTCCACCGCGGAGCACACCGTCAGCCTGCTGATGTCGCTGGCCCGCCACATCCCCGCCGCCGACGCCAGCGTGAGGTCTGGAAAGTGGGAGAAAAGCAAGTTCCTCGGATGCCAGCTCACGGGCAAGACTCTCGGCGTGATCGGCCTGGGCAGGATCGGGCGCGAGGTCGCCCGCCGCGCCTCGCTGGGCCTGGGCATGCGGGTGGTGGGCTTCGACCCGGTGATGGCCCCAGCGGCCATCGCCCAGCTTGGCATCGAGGTGGCGCCCTCGGTTGACGCGCTGCTGCCGCATTGCGACTTCATCACGGTGCACACTCCCCTGACGGACGAGACGCGCGACATGATCAGCGCGAAGCAGTTGGCCCTGATGCCCAAGGGGGGTCGGGTCATCAACTGCGCCCGCGGCGGCATCATCAACGAACCTGCCTTGGCCGAGGCCCTGAAGTCGGGCCATATCGCCGGCGCCGCGTTCGATGTTTTCGTCGAGGAACCGATCGTCAAGGAACATCCATTCCTCACCCTGCCCACCACGGTGCTGACTCCGCACCTGGGCGCCGCCACGCTGGAGGCGCAGGAACTGGTGGCCCGTGAGTCGGCCCAACTTCTGGTTGATTTCCTCTGCAAGGCGCAGGTCCGGTTCGCGGTGAACATGGCCGCCGTCGACCGCGCCGAACTCGAGGAGGTTCGGCCGTATGTCGACCTGGCGCGAAGGCTCGGCCTGCTTTTCGCCCAGATGGTGCGCGGCACGATCCAGCGCGCCGAACTCCGTTATCGTGGCGACCTGGCCGCGCGGCCCACCCGGCTCATCACGGGCGCCTTCGCCGCGGGCCTGCTTGAGAACTGGCTCGACCAGGTCAACCTCGTGAACTCCCGGGTTCTCGCCTCCGAACGGGGCATTGAGTTGGTGGAGCAGAGCACCTCGGAAAAAGGCGATTTCAGCTCCCTCCTTGAAGTTGTCGTCCATACCGACCGCAAGGAGTACCGGGCCGCCGGCACCCTGTTCGGCAACCGGCAGTTGCGCCTCACCCATTTGGGGCCTCACCGCCTCGACGCCCACCTTGATGGGATGCTGCTCCTGTTCAGCCATCGCGATGTTCCCGGATTGATCGGGTTCATTGGAACGCTGTTCGGCCAGCACAATGTCAACATCGCGCAGATGACGGTGGGCCGGCAGACGGCTGGCGGGGAGGCCATCGCCGTGCTCAACCTCGACTCTGTTCCGCCGCAGCAGGCGCTCGACGAGGTCGCCGCGCATCCTCAGATTGGAAGCGTCAGTTTTGTCAAGCTGCCGGGCGAGGGTGTCCTGCCCCCTTGGTTCGGCTGAGCCGATTTAATGCCGCTTTCCCGGAAAGCAAATGCCGTTGAAAGACCTTTGTATAGTTTCCCATCCGCTGAAATGCGAATCCCTGTTTCTTGAGGAATCCAGTTATTGGTTTCATGCCACCTTCGATGGATTTCAATGAAGCGCTTTTTTGACATGAGGGGTTTTGTTGAAAGCGTGAACCGGCAATGGCCGTCATCAACCTTCGTTTCGCCAGGAGGCGTCCCACGGGTTTAATCTTCAGCGCGCGGCATCCGGGGATCGGGCGTCATCAACGGTGGCGCCAGCCAACGGAGGGAGATGTCGAGCGCCCAATCCATCATGAGGCGGTCCGACATCCTTGATCTGCCCGCCTTCGAGATTTCCTCCCATTCCAGTCGGGCCTGTGTCCAGTCCCATGGTCCGACCTTCCTTGCGTGGGCCATGTGAAAGGCCTTGGAAAGATGATTGGATGATTTATCAGCGAGAATCGCCTGCTTGATGTGCCACTCGGGGTCGGGTTGGATTAGGGATGCGGTGAGTCGGGCGTCAACGATCTGGTTGGCCGCCCGGGCCTCGAGGTCCGTGGCCAGGACATAATGGCCCGAACCGACGCACTTCACGGGCCGGGGTTGAGCCTCGGTTGCATCCCTTGGCTGGGAAACCGCCTGGCCGGTGACCAGATCCCATTCGATGGGCGGCAAGTCCCTTACATTCGCCGAAACGGTTCTTCCATCGGGAGATACGCGGCAGTTCCTCACCCTGTCGGCGGCGCCGGAAAGCCAATGGATGTCCTGGATGCGATCGGTGGCCAATCTTCGCAATCCCCTCTCATGGCCCACCATGATCGATGGCCTGCCGTCCCCATGGGCCAAGGCGACGGATTGCACCTTGCCCAGCGACAGGGAGTCCAGCGATGTGGCCAGCAACTGCGTGCCGGTTGATGTGTCATGAAACACGGCCAGCACCCTGTCCGAGGGCAGCCTGACGCAGCAGAGAATCCTGTTGGCGCCGGAAAATGAAACAGACTCGACTTCCGATCCCCTGAATGCCGCCATTTCGTAAGCCGACCGGGAACCATTCGTCCATGAAAGGATGGTTCCGTCGGAATGCGCCGTCGCGAATCGATCCCCTTGGGAAGATTCCGCGATGTCACGCACCGCGCCCGTTCGCGGTTTCAGGTCGGTTCGCTCCAGAACCACGGCAACGCCGTCGCTGTTCCAAAGCAGCACCCTGCCCTCGGAATCTCCCGTGATGGCCGAGGGACCGCTTCGGGGAATCCGGGCGACACGGATGGCTCCCAGGCCGCGTTCACGGCACCTGAAGATTTCCGAGCCCGTCGCCGTGTCAAAAAGTTGCAGGGCGCCGGCATGGAATGGCTCGCCCGGAAAGGCTGTCACCACAAGCAGGCGGTCGCCTTGGTGACTCAAGGCCATGGCCTTCTTGATGCCGCCCAAGGAGGGAATTTCCGGCAGGTAGCGGCCGGTGCGCAGCTTGACGACACGCAGCGATCCGTCGAGGCAAACCATGGCCAGCCGTTGCCCGTCTCCGGAGAGCGCCGGCGCCGCCGAATCGGCTGCGGCGTCCGAGTAGCGCCTCGCGACGCGTCCATCTTCCGCATGCAGGACAAGCAGGTGCCTCGCCGACCTGTCGATCGAGGCGGCCACCTTGCCGTCCGAACTCAAGGCCATGGCCAGATGGTTGCCGGTTTCCGCGGAGTAGTGCCTGTCCTCGCCGACAACTCCCAAGTCATGGATCCTGATCGTGCAATCATCCGATCCGCTCGCCGCGAAGCGGCCGTCGGATGAAACCGCGACCGAGCGAATCGGCATCCTGTGGCCCATCATGCTGGCCGCGACCCGCCCCTTGCGCCATTCCCACGCGGTGAGAATCATCGTCTCGCCGCCCGTCAGGAGATAACGGCCGTCGGGCGTGAACCTGGCGCAATGGATCGTCGACTTCGACAAGACCGGATTGGGAAGGTCGGTGGCCGAGACGACATCCCCGGAGGCATCGAGCCGCATCAGGCGCAGGGCCCCGTCGCCAAATGCGACGGCAAGGCACGTCCCGTCGGGGCAGAAATCCATCGCCGTGACCGGACTGCCCGGGCCATGCATATGGATCTTTCCTATCCGTTTTTTTGTTTTCGATTCATGGACGCAGAAGAACCTGCCACGCGCGACGGCGAAGAGGGCGCCATCGGTGCTGACGGCCATGATTCCCA
>JAGWVO010000332.1 GCA_018970845.1 Planctomycetota bacterium | reverse complement strand
AGGAGTATGGCGCCCTGAATGATGAGCTGAACTCGAAGCGACGGGATCTTTTTCAGCCTGTGGGCGTAAAAATATCCTCCCAGGAGCAGGGCCTGGAAGAAGACCATGCAGGTATTCCAAACCGCCGGCGTTCCTCCCAAGTACGGAAGGAGAATTTTTCCGACAAGCGGTTGCACCATGAAAAGGAGCATGGCGCTGACGAAGATTGTCGCGCTGAAAACGATCAGCAGGGCAAAGTGCACTCGACGGGCATCCAACGAAAATGGCAAATACAGGCCCGTTCCTGGCCGACACAGGATTCCTTCAGCCCCAGTATGGCAAGACTTGGGCGATTGGCCAAGTAAAAACAGGTGAGGGTGGACCTTCCTGCAGCCATGGAAGGTCGTTATCTTGATTCAAAGTCACCGGCTTTTCGCCGGAACCACATTTTCATGTCGTGAGGCAGTCATGGGCGGCAACAGGGCTGGAACAATCCGCAAGCAGAGGCTCAAGCGCATCAAGAGGGAAGCGGCGCGTCTGCTTGCAAGGGAACAAGCCGACACCCCTGAATCCAAGGCTCCGGCCGCCAAGGATGCCAAATCGAAGTGAGCCCCGTTGCCAGCCTCGGGGCGAATCGTCTTGAGGCGGCGCAAGGCTGTTGATTAGTCTCATCGCATGATTGCATGGCCCGGAACGATTTCGGGCCTGCTTCGGGATGGATCCCGCCATGCGACCCCTCAATGAATACGGCGAAGCCGCGGACGTTGACCTTCGCGCCCCATCCCGTCAGGAAGTTCGCAACGATTCCCCAAAGCTTTCTGTCATTTTGGTCAATTACAAGCAGTGGGAAGACACCCGCCGTCTGGCCCACCGCATATCAGCCAGTCCGCTCGTATCCACTGGACGGGCCGAAGTGGTCATTGTCGACAATCATTCGGGCCCCAACCGAATCGCCAGGCAACTCAGGCGCCGGGAGGGGATTTCGGTTCGCCGCTGGGGGCGAAACGAAGGTTTTGCCAGGGCCGTGAATGAGGGTGCCAGACTCAGTCGAGGCGCCTGGATCCTGCTCCTGAATCCCGACATGACGGCTCTACCCGGCTTTTTGGAAGCCGCTTTCGCGGCGGGAGAACGACTTGTCGCCGAGGATCCCCGAACGGGAATCATCGGGTTTGGGCTTCTGGATTCCGATGGCAAGGCTCAGGCTTCCACCGGGCCGTTTCCCACCCTTTGGACATCGGTCAGCCGATTGCTGCTGAGCCGTGCCAGGCGGAAGTACCACCTCAGGAAACCGGGCCGCGGCATGGTCCCCTGGGCCAGTGGTTGTTGCCTGCTGATTCGCCGGGAATGCCTTGAAGACCTTGGCGCCCTCGATCCCGATTTTTTCCTGTATTACGAGGATGTCGACCTGTGTCGGCGCGCATGGGACAAAGGCTGGGCCGTTTGGCATGAGCCGGCGGTCACCCTCACCCACCACAATCCCTTGCACCAACGCGCCGTGCCTCCCCATTTGCGGGTAGTGACCCGCCATGCCTTGCTTCTTTATGGTCATAAGCATTGGCCCGCTTGGAACAATTTCCTCCTGAGGCAGTTGATGCGACTGGAAGTCCTTTGGCGAAGCTGGTCGAATGGAGACTTGCGAGCCAAGGCCAGTTGGCAAACGCTTTGGTCAATCATCAGCGCCATGGGGCGGCGTGACTTGAAGCTGGGCAGGGAACTTCTGGAGGATCTGCTTGAATCCTCCACCAGCCCCTATGGACGCGATGAGCGTGCCGCCGCCTGACGGTCAGCCGCTTCCAGCCGTATCGATTGTCATTCCCTCAAGGTTTCGCCACGATTTGCTTGAAAAATGCTTGGAATCCGTGGTCGCTTTCGCCACGGTCCCCGTTGAAATCATTGTCATTGATGATGGATCGCCCGAGGGCGATGTTTCCCGGGTGGCGGAGAGGTTTCCAAGCGCAAGAATTATCCGCAACGAGGTTCCCTTAGGCTTCGCCGCGGCGGTTCAATCGGGCATCGATTTGGCCAAGGCTCCCGTGGTTCACCTGCTCAACGATGACACCCGCGTGACGGCGGGATGGCTTGACCATCCATTGGCTTGCCTATGCGACAGGCGGGTCGGGGCGGTCACTCCCCTTGTGCTGCGGGATGACGGTTCCGTTCCTCCGAGGATCGACAGCGCCGGGGATTCGTACGCGTCATCAGGCAGGGTATTCAAAAGGCTGAGCGGTTGTCGGGTTCCACTTGGTATTGAGGGACGGTGGGTTTTCGGCGCGAGTGGATCGAGCGCTTTTTACCGGAAGGAAGCCCTCGCCGAGGCGGGAGGCTTTCCTGTCGAATTCGGAGCCTACTTTGAGGATGTGGAGGTTTCCTGGAGACTTCAGCGTGGCGGCTGGAGAATTTGGTTTTGCCCGGAATCGATTGTTTGGCACAAGGTTACGTCATCGTACGGGATGGTGTCGTCGGATGAATTAATGGAGAAAATGGTTCGGAATCAGGAACTGGTCTTCGTCAATCATGGTCTGAGTCTGTATAAAGAGATCGGTTTGATTTTGCATTCATCATTGTTGTTATTCCGACTGTTGAAATGTTTTGTATTAGGAAGATCGACTGCATTCCTTCGAGGTGTAATAAAAGGGCTGAATTCATCGTTACTTATGCGTCCAAAGCGTTTTTCATGGCGAAAGAGACCCGGCATGAGAATTCCCACCGAGTTGTTCTGATCCGTTTTCCTGCCTAGTTCGTCCTGCCGGTAATTGATTTTTGGATGTTTGAGGAACCATGAAAATGGCAGACCAACCGAGTTCTATCACCGCGGCCCATTTGTGCGGAATGATGCAGGCCCTCAGTCACAAGCATCGCTTGTCCATCATTGATTGTCTCAAGGATGGCGAGAGAGATGTGCAGTCGATTCAAGAGTCGCTTTCACTGGGCCAGTCGACTGTCTCGCAGCACTTGGCGGTGATGAGAACACAAAAGATTGTGAAGGAAAGGCGGGCCGGCCGCCGGGTTTTCTATCGCCTCACCCATGTTGAACTGCTGGAGTGGTTGCTCAAGGGGTCGGATCTTTCAAGCCTGATGAATGGCCAACCCGACCCGGAAGAGCCCGCAACCTGACATCAATCGCTCCCAGCTGGATTCTTATTGCCTTGCGGGCCAACTCTCGGCATACTTCGCGCCCGTTCGGGTTCGGCAGTCGAGGAGTCAGGGCGTGAGTTCCAGCGTTCCCCTGTTTGATGACATCGTGATGCCCGGTGGTCCCCTGCGATTGGGCAAGTTCGACTGCGATGCTCGTCGCGCGCTGTTTGCCGCGGTTCGTTTGGCCCGGCAGACCAGTTGGGACAACCTCAGAAGCCCCCACATTTTCATGGGCCTGCTTGATGATCCCGACGCCTCGGTCCAAGCGTGGGGCAAGCGTTTGAAAGCCGACCTTCCAAAACTGCTTGAACAATTCATCGAACTGTTTCAGGGCGAGGCATCCGAAACGGTACGCCTGCAGCTTCACCGCGAGTTTCTTTCCGATACCGTCCTTCGCCTGCTCAGGGATGCGTGGAATCGCTGCAGGGAACGGGGAAACACCCGGATCACCACCTTGGATCTGCTCGTTTCCTTGTTTGTCAACAATTCAAGTGTTGTCGCGGACTGCTTCGAAAGAATCGGCATCACCGCCGCCACTTTGGTCGAGGTGGCCCGGGAGATCGAAGCCTCCAAGCCGTTGGGCCCGGCATGATCGTCAGGAAGTTGATTGTGCCATGCTGTCCTTTTCATTAAGATTTGCCCATCTTTTGGCTGACAACGGCGTTACAGGTTAGGCTGTTGGTAGGGAAACAATGGTTTCCCACCGGAGCCCGACCATGCCCCTGCTCAGGCGACTTGCTTCCAAAAACCTGATCTCCGCCGCCGAAATGGCTTCTTTGGAATCGGCGATTGGAGCGTCGGGAAAGCCGCCCCATGAGGTGCTCCTCGACAAGGCCGCCGTCAAGGAAAACGACCTGCTCGATGCCTTGGCCGAGGAATTCGGTCTGGAACGGATCGACCTTGCCGGCAAGGAAGTTTCGGAATCGGTCTTGGCACTGGTTCCAGCCAAGCTGGTTCATCGGCGGCAGGTCATGCCGATCGGCCGCGAGGATCATGTTCTCGTGGTGGCGGTTTCCAACCCCTATGACATGTACGGGCTTGACGAGATTGCCTCCATTACCCGGCTTGAAATTCGCCCCGTTCTTTCGAGCCAGAAGGAGATATCAAGGCTTATCAAGGCTCATTTCGGAGTCGGCGGGGAAACCGTGAGCGCTCTTGTGCAGGAGCGCGCCAAGGACGACGACGAGATCGAATTGCTCGAGGGGCTTGAGGCTGACGACTCCGAGGCGGCGCGGATGGCG
>JAGWVO010000331.1 GCA_018970845.1 Planctomycetota bacterium | reverse complement strand
AGCACCGCGATGTTTATGTCCGCCAACCGGCGGACATAAAGGCAGCCCTTGCCGCGGGAGTGCCTGCCGAGCTTGGCCAGCATCGGCGCCACAAGGTCGAGGCCCGGCCAGAGGTAGAGGCTGATCTTGCCCTTGCGGGGGGAGAAACCGATCCTGAAAGTGTCGCCCTCGCGTCCGCTGGCATACCGGTAATGGAATTGGCCGAACCCGATCATCGAAGGACCCCACATCACCGGTTTTTCCCCGGATGACCGGGCCATGAGCGAGATGATCGCCCGGCAATCATCCCGCTGGACAGGGTCGGCCAGCGCATTGATGAAATCATCCACATTGCCGTCATGCGGAACAGTTTTGACCTCGTTTTTGGCCATGATGGCTCCTTTTCTGGGTGGTCGAAACATCGCGTCATGATGCTTGGAATGCCATGAAGCGGGCATGAGCGTCGCCGTCAGCCGGCTTGCGGGTTCCAGGGGTTGGCCCGATCATCAATCGTGAAAGCATTTCCCGCCAACACGGATTGGGGGTTCGACCATGTCATTCCCGCGACTCATCATGGCGGTTGTTTTTCCGGCGATCCTCGCGGCAAGGTCGCCCTGCCAACCGGACTTGAAAGCCAATGGGGATTCGCTGCCCAAGGTTCCGCCCGGTTTCACCATCAAGGCCTATGCCACCGAACCGCTCGTCAGGCAGCCATGCTCGATGGCCTTCGATTCGAAGGGCCGGTTGTTTGTCGGCATGGGGCCGCAGTACCGCAACCCCAAGCCTGAAACCCCCGGAGACTCCGTCGTGCTGCTTGGTGATGCCAACGGCGACGGGGTCGCCGACAGCGCCAAGGTTTTCGCGACAGGGTTCAATTGCATCCAAGGCCTCGCGTGGCATGGGCGCGACCTCTGGGTCGCCAACTCCCCCGACCTGACGGTGGTGCGCGACATCGACGGCGATGACACGGCTGACGAGTATGTCCGAATCTACACCGACCTTGGAAACCTTGAGCATGGATTGCACGGCCTGCAATGGGCCCCCGATGGCAAGCTCTACATGAGCAAGGGAAATTCCAAGGGCCTTTCCCGAGTCGGCAGGGTGGCGCCCAAGCCGTTCCGCGACCTGTGGGGCGTCAAGGCCCCGGCCGGTTCACCCGATTTTCCCCCTCCGGAAGTCTTTTCCAAGGACGCATACAGGCATGCCTACCACGATCCGGCGGATGACTGGGGCCGCGAAGGCGGGGTGCTTCGCTGCGATGACGGGGGAGCCAACCTCGAGATCATCTCCCGGGGCATGCGCAACCCCTGGGACATCGCCACCGACGACGGCTTCAACTGGCTCGGCACGGACAACGACCAGAACGAGGGCGACAGGGTGATCATGCCGTTCCGCAACGCGCATTTCGGCTGGAATCATCCCTGGAGTTCGCACTGGACGGATCGGCCGCACCCCACATGCGCCCCGGTGAGCGGCCCGATGTTCCATGGTTCGGGAACAGGACTCACCTTCCTCGACTCCCCAGCGTTTCCTCCCGAATACCGCAAGGTGTTCATGGTGAATGACTGGTTGCGCAAGACCACATTCTGCTGGATCCCCTCCTGGGATGGAGCCCTCATGAGGCCGAAGGACGGTTCATGGAAGCCGTTTGTCGAGGGAGGCCAATCGTTGTTCCGGCCGACCGACATCGAGGTCGGGCCCGACGGGGCGGTTTGGATACTTGGCTGGAGCCGGTATTACGGGGCGGAATACAAGAACGGCCAAATGATCAATGAAGGTCGGGTTTTTCGGGTTTCATGGAACGGCGCGGATCCCCGGGCGGCGCTCGCGCGGCGGCGCGACGGTCCAAGGAGCGGATGGCCGGTTGAAGATCTGGTCAGGGACTTCGATGGGCCGCTTCCGGTCTGGCGGATCGATGCCGCCGATGAACTGGTCCGTCGTGGCGCCCCCGTGAAGGCCGAACTCATGGCGTTGCTGGGCACCGATCAGCCGACCATGCGGCAAACATGGACCGCCTGGACACTGGGACGGCTATCAGTCAGCGACAAGGGAATCGACGATTATTTCGCGGGACTCGCGGCGCCCGGTTCCCGCGCAACCCTCAACCTGAGGGTCCAGGCGGTGAGGATCCTCGGCCATCGGGCGAGTCGGCGGGGCCTTGAAGATGGGCTTCATCCGGTGGTCGCGGAATCGCTTCGCAGCGACGAACCCAGGCTGAGGCTTGCCAGCGTCGAGGCCTTCGGCGCGTTGGGCGGGCCCGACGGCCTCAAGCCCATCACTGAAATGCTGGCCGGCGAGGCGGACCGTGTTGTTTTCTACGCCGGATGGCAGGCCCTGCGGTCGCTTGGCGGGGAAGCGGAGTTGCGGAAGTTGCTGGCCGACGAGCGCCCCCGGGTGCGGCGGGCCGCCATGCTGGCGCTGCTGGAGTCGGGATCCCTCAAATCCGCCGAGGTGGATTTCCATGCCGCTGACAGTTCGCCCGAGGTGAGGGAGATCGCGCTGCTGCGGCTAGGCAAACAAGGAAAGGCCGATCATCAGGCAACGCGGGGCCCGATTCCGGAGGCGCCGGGGGTGTCGCTGGTGGCCGGCGTCAAGTCCGCCAGCGGACGCGGCTACCGGGTGATAGCCGGTGGAGCGGCCGTGGGCGCGAGGGTCTACAGCGACCGTCCGTATGTCCTGAAGGAATTGCCGGCCGCCTTGGCCGGATCGGACCTCCTGCAAACGGCCAACGACGATGACGGATCCAAGGGCGAGGCGTTCGTCACGCTCGAGGCGTTGGCGCCGCTGCGAATCCATGTGGCGATTGACAAGAGGCAGGCCAGGCCGCCCAAGTGGGTCGCCAACCATTACCGCCCAACCGGATCCACCATCAAGAGTGATGATTGGACAGCGGCCTTGTTCAGCCGGGATGTCCCCGCCGGGAGAGTGGAACTTGGCGGCAATACCGACAACGGCGTGGCAGGCGGGAAGGCGAACTACGTCGTTTTCCTCGAACCGATCTCCCCCCAGCGATTGGACAATCCGACGACCAAGGCGGATGCCCTGGCACGGCTTTCCTCCGCGGACGAACGAAAAGGGGCCTTGCTTTTCAACCGGATCGCCGGTTGCGCCAAGTGCCACGGACTAGACCAGGGAAGGAATTCGTTCGGCCCCCATCTGGGGGATATCGGCCTTCGCGCCGATGCCAGGCAGGTCGTCGAATCCATCCTCGATCCCGACGCCCACATCACGGAAGGCTTTTCCCAACTCGTGATCGAGACGCGTGACGGGAAAATTCATTCCGGGGTGCTGCTGGAGGAAAGCGGGCTATCGCTCACGCTGGGCCTTTCGACCGCGGAGCGCCTTGTCATTGCCAAGGACCGGATCGAATCGAGAACCACGACCAAAAAATCAGCGATGCCATCGTTCGCTTCGAACCTTGACGCGTCCCAAGTGGCCTGCATCGCCAAATTCCTCCTGGCGCAGCGGTCCAGTCCGGCTGAGGTCGCGTTGAAGAATCAACCGACCCAGGCCGGCAGGCCATCGCCGACAATTCCCGAGGCGGTGCCGGCGACGGGTTTCGGATTCTCGGCCAAACCGGACAGGCTCGGCATTTTTCATTCAGGCAAACCGGTGGGCGAGTTCGTGTTTTCCGACCCCTCCATCCGGCGTCCTTACTTCTCGAACATGGTGGGGATCGCCGGGGCCAAAATCACTCGCAATCATCCGCCGATTCCCGGAAAGGACGCCACCGATCATGACACCATGCATCCCGGACTCTGGCTCGCGTTCGGCGATGTTTCCGGCGTCGACTTCTGGCGCAATCGCGGACGGATCAGGCATCTCAGGTTCGTGGAAACGCCCATGCCTGGCAACTCCACGGCCGCGTTCGCGACCGAGTCGGATTGGGTGGATTCCGGGGGCAAGCCGATGGGCCTGATGCTCAACCGGTTCACCCTGGCAAGCCGTCCCTCGGGGTGGCTGATCATCTGGGACGCGACCATCACGGCGGGGGAGACGGACCTGGTCTTTGGCGACCAGGAGGAGATGGGATTCGGCGCCCGGGTCGCCACGGAATTCACGGAAAAAAAGAGCGGCCTGATCCAGAACAGCCACGGCGTGAAATCCGCGGGCGCGACATGGGGCAAGCCGGCGCCCTGGTGCGACTATTCGGGGCGGGTGGATGGCAAGCCCGTCGGCGTGACGCTGATGGCATCGCCGGGGAACTTCAGGGAAAGCTGGTGGCACAACCGCGATTACGGGGTTTTCGTGGCCAATCCGTTCGGCAGGCAGGCCATGAAGCAGGGCGCCAAGAGCGCCGTCAAGGTGCCCAGGGGCGAGTCCATCCGCCTGGTCTTCGGGGCCATGCTGCACGATTCGGCGCCCCATGATCCGGCCGCGGAATACGCCCACTTCGTGAAGTCGGCCAAATGACG
>JAGWVO010000330.1 GCA_018970845.1 Planctomycetota bacterium | reverse complement strand
CCTCGCTGGGACATCGTGTAGGCGGCGGTGACGGCGGGCGGAACTTCAAGCCCCTGGTTGACGAGGTCCTCGCGAATCTTCTGGGCCTGCTGCTGCGCCAGTTCCTCACGCGCCTGGTTCATGAGCGCATGAAACTGCCTCAACCTCTCCTTGACTCGGTCCTGCTGAGCCGCAAGGCTTCGTTCCTCCTTGCGCCGCTCCTCAAGGGCGATCTGGGCGATTTGGCGCTCGCGCTCCTCGCGCTCCGCCGTTTGACCACGCTTGTCAAGTTCCCTGAGGCGTGACTCAATCTGGTTGCTCAGTTGCCTGCGCTTGTCCTCGCGGACATTGGGGTCGTTTTGCAGCCCATTCAATTGCTGCTTGAGGCTTTCCTTGGCTTGGCTGATGGCATCGGTCCCGGTGGCGCGGCTAGCCTCGCTGAGCGCGGCCTTGATCTCGCCCTCACGCTTTTGGAGCGTGATCTCCGCGAGTTGCTTTTGCTTTTCCAGGAAATCGGCCTCGACACCAGGTGCGCCAGCATCGGCCGGCTTGGCACCGGGCTTGGGCGCATCCTGAATCAGCGCGTTGATCTGGGTCATTGACTTCATCAGTTGGTCGCGGGAAACCGAACCGTCCATCACCTTGCCGGCCAGCTTGAGCCCCTGGGCCGCCTCAAGGTTCGAAGGATCGATCTTCCGAGCCTCGGTGAAAAACCGGGAAGCCGCTTCCACGCGTCCAACGCTGAGCGCGAAATTGCCCTTGGCCAGCGTTTCCTCCCTGTCCAACCTGCCTTGGGCTGACGCCAAGGCCAAGGCGCGGTCGGCCTGCACCATGGCGGGCGCATCCTTGGCGTCACGCCATTCGGCCACCATCCTGCCGAGGAAGAAATTCTCGAGCTCATGGGGGGGCGTGGCATGACGCACCGAAAGGGCCCGCTCGGCGCCTCGGCACGTTCCGCCAATCGCTATTTCAATTTGCCTGCTGCCGGGCGCGATTGTGCCCACGACGAGCGTTGGGGAATCCGCCCGCAGGGGAGGCAGCTTGGAAGGATAAAGTTCCTTGATGCCCTCGGTGACCTTGATGGAAGCGGGGTAGTGGACCGGAGTGTCCACGGCGAGCCTGACTCGTTCCGCCACAGCTTCTGGCGCGTCTCCCTGGCGAATTCGAACGCACTTGCCTCCGGTGCCGGTCGCCAGCCCATGAAGATTGGTGGGATCCATGCGGGCTCCCATGGGGATGGTGATCAAGGGAACCTGCCGGCGAACCAGGTCTTCAACCACTTTGGCTCGGTCGGACCCGTCAAGCGGGCTCGCCAGGCTGATGCCGTCTCCAAGAAAAACCACCGACCTGGAACGCTCATGATTGAGTTCGAGCATTCCGGCGGCGGCCTCGACAGCCTTGGGCACATTCGTGGCGCCGCTGGCATATTCCTGGTCGAGCTTGTCAAGAGCCTGGGCGGCCTCGGCGGGTGTCACAAGGCCGCGCGTGAGGAGGGTTGGGTCGAGATTGGCCAACACCAGCCCGACGCGATCGGTTGGCTGGAGTTGCTTGACAAAGGCCCGCGCGATCCTGGATGAACTGGCCAACGGTCCTTGCGCCTGGCTGGCTGATGTGTCGACAACGAGAACGACATCACGGGGTAAAAGCTGGGAGGGCAATTC
Organism: Planctomycetota bacterium; assembly: GCA_018970845.1. Lineage (GTDB taxonomy): Bacteria > Planctomycetota > Planctomycetia > Gemmatales > Gemmataceae > REEB421. Next base: position 2,786 of record JAGWVO010000330.1, on the reverse strand, counting down.
CGGCTTGATCTGGATGGCAACCAGTCCCTCGCCCTGGGCCGTGGTGTACCCAATGGCGGGTTGGTTGGTGAATCGGGATATGCCGTTTTCTTCGTCGAGCTTTTCCTGAATGGGGGAAACCACCGAAATCCGCCGTTCCTTCGCGGCGCGGGTCGGGTCGCCCATCACCCTCAATCCAACCAGGGCGGCGCCAACGCCGAAAAGTCCAAGCGAGCAGGCAAGAAGTTTGCGATTTGTCATGGTGCCACCTCGAGCAAGTGGAGGGTGCGGAATGCCGTTTCTCCAACATCAATACGCCGGAGCAAACGAAACTTGCGCTTCTTTGGAAATTGTTTCTGACAAATGGATTGGAGGCAAGGAATCCGGAAGCCCCGACGAGTCAAGCAAGCGATCATTTAACGATTATTCCATTCAAGGTGCCTTTGCCGGCTTCTGTTGATTCATCCCATTTGGCCGGATTAACCTTTTCCACGGCGGTGCGACGAATATGGAAGAGCCATGACTGAATACCTGAAAGAGATTTGGCGCACGCGTTTTTTCTGGATGTCCTTGGTTCGCATGGACTTGCGTGCGAAATACCGAGGATCGGCATTGGGCATGGGCTGGTCATTGATCCAGCCCATCGCCATGACAACGGTTTTTTGCGGGGTTTCCGCGACCTTGTTTCATCAGGAAATCGCCACATTTGCTCCCTATGTGATGACGGGCTTGACTCTTTGGAGCTTTTTCTCGCAGTGCACCTCAATGGGTTGCTACATATTTCATCAAGCTGAAGCCTACATTCGACAGCATCCAGCACCCATGGCGATATATCCAATTCGCCTTATGCTTGCAAATACATTTCATCTTCTTATTGCATTGTCTTTGGCCATCTCATTGTCGATTTGGGGAACGGGTTTTCCGGGCATACTTCCTCTTTTGAGCCTAGTTCCATCCCTGCTTCTGATCATGATCATGGGCTGGTCAATATCTTGCTTGCTTGGCATATTAAATGTATATTTTCGTGATGTAAAGCATATCACAGAAGTTGCCTTGCAAATCCTCATGTATCTCACTCCGATCTGGTATCCGGAACAACTTTTGAGGGAGAAAGGTCTTAGCTGGCTCGTCAACGCCAACCCGATCGTCCCGTTCCTCACGCTGGTCCGAACGCCACTGCTGACTCACGAGGTGCCATCGATTGAGATGTACGGCCTTGCCATCATCATCGCCGGGTCCTTTTTCCTTTTGGCGGCGCTCAACTTGCGGCAACGGGAATCAAGGCTGATCTTCTTCCTGTGACAGGAAACCCCGCGGAACATGGCCAATATCTCGCTCAAAAATGTCAGCCTTGCCTTCATGGTGAAGCAGGACTCCGGTTACAACCTCAAGGACATCCTGGTGGGAGGCTTTTTCCGCAAGCACTACAGGATGCCCAAGCAGGTGCAGGCGCTCGACGACATTTCCCTGGAAGTGAACGACGGGGAACGGCTCGGCATCATCGGCCATAACGGCGCCGGCAAGAGCACGCTCCTCAGGCTGATTGCGGGCATTTACCAGCCAAGCAACGGCATCCGTAAGGTGGCCGGGCGAATTTCATCCCTATTCGATATCGCTTTGGGATTTGAACAGGAGGCCACAGGCTGGGAGAACATCCGGTTTCGCTGTTACCTCCAAGGTGAAACACCCAGAAGCGTGGACAACAAGCTCCAGGAAATCGCTGACTTCAGCGAATTGGGCGAGTTCCTTGACATGCCCGTGCGATTTTATTCCTCGGGGATGCGCGTGAGGCTCGCTTTCAGCATCGCGACGGCGATTGATCCGGAGGTTCTGCTGGTTGACGAGGTCTTGGCCGCCGGCGACATGGCGTTCCAGGCCAAGGCATTCGAAAGGATGCGCGCCACGATCGCGAGAGCCCACCTCATGGTCATGGTGAGCCACGACCTTGAGAGAACGGCTGAGCTTTGCAACCGCATCATCTGGCTTGAGCACGGCAAGGTGCGGCAAGTTGGATCCGCCGGGGAGATCATTCCCGCTTACAAGGAATGGACGCGAACCGCCGCTTCCATGGGCAAGGCCAAGCCGGGCGGCACGGTTCTCAACGCCGCCTGACCGATTCGGGATCCATTCCATGCCCAGCACAGGTCCCCTGATTTTTGAATCCTCGCCCCGCGCCATGGTCTGGGGCGGAAGGGCGTTGGAATCGCGCCTCGGCAAGCCTCTTCCGGACGGACAGTCCTATGGCGAGGCGTGGGAGGTCAGCGACCATCCCCGCCACTCAAGCGTTTGCCTGTCCGGTTCGGCTCGCGGCAAATGCCTCCGATCATTGATGGAAAATCACGCCGATGAAATCGTGGGCCACCGGGCTGCTGAACGATTTCCATGGTTGCTCAAGTGGCTGGACTGCCATGATTGGCTATCGGTGCAGGTTCATCCTGACGCTGAAAAGGTAAAGACCCTCTGGCCCGGCGAGGGGCCGAAAAACGAGGCGTGGTTCATCATCGATGCCGGACCGAACGCCAAGGTATGGGCAGGCCTCCTTCCCGGTGTGACCGCCGCCGACCTCAGGGCAACCGCGGCCAAGGGGACTATCGCCGAGTGCCTCCACTCGTTCACCCCAAGGCCAGGCGATTGCCTCTACCTCCCTGCCGGCACGGTTCACGCCGTCGGCGGCGGCGTCCTCATGGCGGAGATCCAGCAAACCTCCGACGCCACCTTCCGGCTCTTCGATTGGAACCGCGTCGATGCCTCTGGAAAGGGCCGGCAGTTGCACCTAGAGGAATCGATCGCCTGCATCGATTGGAGCC
>JAGWVO010000329.1 GCA_018970845.1 Planctomycetota bacterium | reverse complement strand
GGCGCCCTCAACGGCCGATCCGCCCACCTTCTGCCCCTTGAACTTCGGGTCTTCGGAGCGCGACACCTGGGCGAAATAAGCCGCCAACTGGTAGTACTGGTCCTGAGTCCAGCGCTCGAACGGATGGTCGTGGCACTTGTTGCAATTGAAGCGCACCCCCAGGAACAACTGCGTGGTGTTTTCCATGGCGGCGCCGGGATCGCGCAGGATCTTGTAGTAGCTGGCCTGCGGATTTTCGACATTCGATCCGCTGCCGGTGAGGATCTCCCTCACGAACTGGTCGTATGGCTTGCCGTCGGCGACCGACTTGCGGATGTACTCACGGAAGGCGCGGGCGCCGGGATCGCCCAGGAACTTGCGGTTCACCTGGAGAAGGTCGGCCCACTTGTTCGTCACATGCTCCACATTCGCGGGGCTGCCGACCAGCTTGTCGACAAGCGCCTCGCGACGGACGCGCGACGGACGGGCATCGGCAAGGAAGGCGCGAACCTCGTCGGGTGTGGGCAGCAGGCCCGTCAGGTCGAGGTAAATCCTCCTCACGAACTCGGCGTCGTCGCACACATCCGAGGGAAGGATCTTGAGCTCGCGCAGGCGGTTGTAAACCAGCTTGTCGATCTCGTTGTAGGTGGGGGTTTCCACCCAGGCGAATCCGGAACGGTCTCCCATGATGATGAGGCCGGACGAGGCGTAGCTGCCCTCGTATCGAACCAACAGCGTGGCCTCGCCCCTGCGGAGGGTGGTCACGATGGCCTGGCGGTCGACGGTGGCGACTTCGGTGTTGCTGCTTTCCAGGAAGGCCTCGGATGTGACGTCGCGCGACTTGCCGTCGTTGAAGGTGGCGACAACCCTCACCTGCTGCCTCTGGCCGGGCAACGGCACGGTGCGGGCGCCGGGATAGGCCTCGACGCGGGTCACGCGCGGGGCGTCGGCGTCGTAGCGGGCGCCACCGGCGATCCAACCCCTGAGAATCTCGTAGTAACGGTCGCCCGGCTGGGCCAGCACGCCTCCCACATGGGGCACGGCGCCCGTGATCTTGAGAAGCATCAGGCTCTTGTCGGGGGCGCTGCGGTTGAACCGGCGGCCTTCCAGGTCGTCGGTGAGCGAGCGGTGGTCGAAGAGCGGATCGTAACCTCGCAGGGAAAGCTTGAATCCGTTCTTGCCATCGGCGGCCCCGTGGCAGGTTCCGGAGTTGCAGCCCATGCGGGCGAGCACCGGCATCACATCCTGGAGGAAGCTCACCTTGGGCTCGGCGCCGGCGCCCTTCACGAGGACCTTGGCTCCGGCCTGCCGGCCGCCCAGGCTGGCCACCACCTCGCCCTCGCCGTCGGCCTGCGGGGTCACCTGGCCGGTGCCGCCGATCCTCACGAAAGCCGGAGCTTTCCACTCAACCATGCGGGTGGCGTCAATCGTTTCGCCCGAGGCGAGCACGGCGTTGACGAGCAACTGCCCCGCCGACAACTTGCCGGCGAGTTCGAGCGACGGGGGGACGAACTCGAGCCTCGCCACGGTGGCGCCCGCGGGCAGCTTCTCGGCAGGCTCGGCATGAATCATCATCAGGATCGCGCAAAACGCCGTCATGTCCCGTCCTCCAAAATTGCGTTTGATCCGGTGTTCATCGCGAGGCGGTGGCGCCGGAGGGCGACACCACGAACTGGCCCTTGGGCTTGCCCGTAGCGGGATCGAAAAGCCGCACCGTGCCGTCGAACCCGGCGGCGGCGACCGTGGCTCCGTCGGGGCGCCATGAAAGAGCGTAGACGGAAGGAAGGGGCCCTTCCAACTGGCTTAGCTGCTTGGCGTCGGCGGTCTGGTAAACGCGCACGGTTCCCATGCCGTCGAGGCTGCTGCCCACCGCGAACCGGGTGCCGTCGGGCGAGAACGCCGCGGCGTAGATCCGGCCGGGCAGGCCGGCGTATTCGCGGATCTTGTTGGCGTCGTCGCCGATCACGCGCTTGGTTTCCCTGTGCATCTTGTAAAGGCGGGGAACACCGTCGGCTCCGCCGATGAGGATTTCCTCGAACAGCTTTTCCTCGGTGCTGGCCACGGCGATGGATGCCGCCTTGACCATCTTCTTGTCGGCGCCCGGCCTCACCACGCCGACCTGCAGGCCGCCCTTGAGCGCGCCGGGAGTGATGCTCGTCACATTGTCGATGAACCGCTGGGTGGCGACCTCGGTGAGCTTGAGGGTGCGGTCGCGGCTGGCGCTGATGAGGTACTTGGCGTCGCGGCCGAACGAGGTGCAGAGAACCCAGTCGTTGTGGGCACCCTGGAAAAGGACCAGCTTGCCGCTGGAGGCGTCGATGGCGCGAAGGTTGTTGTCGGCGCCGCCAAAGGCCACCAGCTTGCCATCAGGAGACCAACTGGCGCCGTAAAGCGTGTCGGCGGTGAACGAGGCGGCGAGCTTGAGCTTGCGCTTCGCCACATCCCAGATTTGGATTTCCCCGAATCGGCCGGGGCTTCCGCCCGAAACCGCAAGCAGCGAGCCATCGGGGGAAAACGCCACCGACTGAACTTGCTCGGATAGGCCGACCAACCGCGCCAGCGGCTTGCCTCCCTCGGCGGGATACAGCAACACCTCGTGGTAGCCGTTCACGGCGAGAGTCTTGCCGTCGGGGCTGTAATCAAGCGAGGTGATCACCGGTGGCAGGGCGTAGGTGGGGGGGTGATCGGCGTCGATGCTGTCGCGGGCGTTCGAGGGCGTGTCGTTTTTGGCCCCCTCGGCAACCCATTTACGGACCAGTTCAACATCCTTGGCCTGAACCGGGTCGGCTCCCCTGGGCATTTCGGCGCGCTTGTCGCCGTGGGGAGTGATCTGGTCGATCAGGTAGCTCTTGTCAGGTTGGCCGGGAACAACACCCGGCATGCCGCGGTCGCCCGCCTTGAGGATCGACTCATAGTCGGTCATCACATAGCCGCCCTGGGCCTTGGCGGGCTGGTGACAGCCTTGGCAATGCACCTGAAACAGCGGACGAACCTGCTTGTAGTAGCTCACGGGGCCGGCGGGCACCGCCGCGGGTGCCGCCGAGATGGCCAGGAGATAAACCGAAACCAAGGTGTTGGTGATCATGGCCAAGTCCAAGCCGGGGTGGAGCGATCGGACTCATCAGGCGGGAATGATTCAAACCGATGGATCTTCCCTTATCATGACAAATGAAATCTGGAAGCGCAACCGCTCGCTGAGCCAGTCTCGCGGCGAAAGATCGCATCGTGTTAGCCTTTTGAATGCACTGTCCAAGACCCGTCGGAGTGGAAGCCATGTGCCGGGTTTTCCGATGCTCAATCGCCTCGCTGGCGGTCCTACTGCTGGCGGTGGCCGACCGGGGCTCCGCCCAAGACAAGAAAACCGATGTCTTCGACCTCAACAAGAAAGCCGACATGTCGGCCAGCTATGCCCGTGAAGTGGGCGGCAAGCCCCTGTCGGAATGGATCACCGACCTGAAGAACATCGATCCCAGCGTCAGGGAACGCGCGCTGAGAGCCATTCCGCTTTTTGGTCCGCCGGCCAGCCAGGCGGTGCCCACCGTGCTCGACCGCTGCCTCGACCGCGATGCCAGCCCGAGGGTGCGCGCGATCGGAGCCTTGGGAATGCTTGAAATCTCGGACAAGGATGTTCCGAAGGTTGTCGAAACCCTCGCCAAGCGCATCAGCGACGATCCGCAATCCGCGATCAAGTTCCAGGCGATGATCACCTTGTCGCGGTTCGGAATCGACGAAGGCAAGCCGGCGATTCCGGCGCTTGTGAAAATGGCGGAGGATCCCACCACCTGGGAAGCCCGCAAATTGGCCGTCTCGCTTCTGGGCAAATACGGTTACGACGCCATGAAGGGCCCGGATGTCCGCTGCCTGAAGGCCATGGTGGGCGCCCTCAAGGATCCATCCATGGCCGTGCGCCAGGAGGCCGTCTACGGATTGGCCGTCCTGGGACGCCCGTTCGACATGCCCACGGCCCAATCGGTTGAAAAGGCCCTGAGCGTACTCACCGACAGCAAGGACAAGGGCATCAGCATATGGGCCCATGTGGGAATGATGAACCTCACCAAGGCGGACAGCACCCACCTCAAGCCGATCATGAAGAACCTGAAGGACAAGGATCCCCAAGTCCGCCTTTTGGCGCTGCGCGCCATGGGAACACTTGGCAAGCTGGCCCTGTTCGGCCTTCCAGAGATGATCGATGCCCTTGAAGACAAGGAAGCCGAGGTTCAGTACACGGCCATCTGGGCGATCGCTGCGATGGGATCCTCGGCCGACAAGGCGGTTCCGCCGCTTCGCGCCATGTACCAGAAGACGGCGCTGGCCGAGCCCATCCGCATGGCGGCCCACGCCGCGGTAGAGCAGATCAACGGCAAGAAGGAACCGCCGCTGCCCATGGCTCCGGCGCCCGTGGCACCGCCGGCCATTCCGGGAACGCCTCCCGCTCCGCCCCCCAAGCCGGC
>JAGWVO010000328.1 GCA_018970845.1 Planctomycetota bacterium | reverse complement strand
CAGCAGGGAATGGTGGGCGAAGGGCGAAGGAAAGGAGATGACCTTGGGCAAGGTGCTCGAGCCGCTCGAGCCATTCAAGGAACGGCTCCTCCTTGTGAACGGTTTGTTCAATGCCGAGGCCCTCAAGGGAAACATCCACAGTTCCCAGACAGGCAACCTGCTTTCCGGCGCTCCGCTGGCCTCCGGCGGCGAGATCCGCTCGGGCACCAGCATCGACCAGGTCATCGCCCAGACCCACGGCGCCGCCTGCAAGGTCCCCAGCCTTGTCCTTGGCTGCGAGGCCTCCAATCCCTCGGTTCACAAGAATTATTCGATGCTTTACAGCTCGCATATTTCGTGGAGTTCCCCGACCACGCCAACACCACTCGAGTTGTATCCGGCGCTCGCCTTCGACCGCCTGTTCAAGGATGATGCCGGCAAGGGTGACAAGGGTGTCCTTGATGCCGTGCTGGACGACGCCAAGGCCTTCAGGCCCCGGCTGGCCACGGGCGACGCGCGCAAGCTCGACGAATACCTCGACTCGGTGCGCGAGGTGGAGCGCCGCATTGAAAACGCGGGAAAACGCGGCGAACTTCAGGGCAAGCGGCCGGACTCCAAGCCCTTGGCGCCACGCCCCGCCGACGGAATCCCCCAGGACATCGCCGAGCACATGCGCCTCATGTGCGACATCGTTGCGCTGGGATTCCAGACCGACACCACCCGCGTGGCCACGCTCAAGCTCAACAATGACCACTCGTCCCTGCGCTTCCCGAACCTGGGCGTGGACTACATGATCCACCACCTGCTGTCCCATTCCGATTCGGCGGATTGGCTCAAGGTGAACCGGTTCTTCCTTGGCCAACTGGCCTATCTCGCGGGCAAGCTCGATGCCATCAAGGAAAATGGACAATCCGTGCTCGACAATTCCGCCATTCTCTACTGCTCGAGCATGCTGACGGGAAATCATGTTGCGAACCGCTTGCCCGTGGTGCTTGTGGGCGGGCTTGGCGGAACGATCCGCACCGGCCGTGTGCTCGACTGCGATGGCCGTCCCGAGCGGAAGATGTGCAACCTGTACCTGTCCCTCATGGACCGTTACGACATCAAGCTGCCTGAATTTGGCGACGCGAAGAACCGTCTTCAGGGCCTATGACACCCTGATTGAACCGTCTTTCTGGCCTACCGCGAGCCCGGCGTTCAGGCCAGGCCCACCAGTTTTGCAGGCACCGGCGACAATTTGAATGGCGGTGGCGTCGGGCCTTTGTCTTGCCACGACGCCCCCCTTGGAAGGCCCTCAACTGCCTCCAAGCCACGACCCCTCGTCGATGCGGAACTGGCCGCTGGCGCGGTTGAAGGTGATCTTTCGCCCCTTGATCTCGTCAGGCGGGGAACCGGGACGAAGTTGCCGGAAAAGAGAGGCCGGAACCGTTTCCGATCCGTGGAAAATCACCTGATTCTTGGACTCGTCGAAGGTAACCATGTCGGCGGCCCCGGAAAACTCCATCGACCGGACCACCACCCGGCCCCTGGCCCTCAGGTCGCGAAGCGTCCTGGTACCCTCCTTGCGGCTGAGGACTTCAAGTCGGTCGCACCGCAAGGTGTAGGCCCCCTTGGGCAGGTCGCGAACCGGCGTGTCGGGCGAAATGTCAAGGTTGGGGTCTTCGGCCGGAAAATGCAAGGTCCTGACATTTTCGAGGAAGGAAGCCGTGCCGATGGCCTCGTTGGCGTACATGCTTCCCTGGAATGCCACCAACAGCATTTTCATTTCCTTCTTGTCCGATGATGGCTTGGCGGGCTGGCCACCGGAATCGGCCGGCATCGGCGGAGGCGCCGTTGGCGAGACGATGTCGGCCTCTCCGGCCTGAAGGGAACGGAACTCACCGGGTCCCGAGGCGCGCACCTCGTTTCCTTCCCGAACGGAAGGATCATCCGCCTCGCGCTCAAGCTTGTTCATGGAAAGGGTCACGGCGACGATCCGCTTGTGGGAGATCAACCTCTCCCCCTCGCGAATCGTCTCCTCCACCCGAACCCGCTGGTCGCACACCATGTGGCTCACGCGCGGGGATTGTCCCGACTTGTTTCCTTCCTTGAGGGAAATCGGCTTGTCAAAGTGGACCTGAAGGCTCTGGCAGGCCATGCGGGAATTCTGCTGCTCCGCCTGGATGCCGCCATGAAACTCGGCATACATGCCGTTGAACAGCATCGACTTGTTCCAGTGGACCTCGATCGGAACTGGTTTTTCCAGCTTGCCGCCCTGGAAATTCGTCGAGCTTTCCATCTGCATGGCGCCGATGCCCGTGACCCAAGCCTTGTTGTTCGCCTGGTCGAGGTTCACCTCGGGGCCGACGATCAGGATCGTGTCCTTCCTCAACTGCGCCAGGTCGCCGCTCACCGAAAGCATGTGACCGTTGGGCGATCCCGTGAGGTTGAGGGTTTCCCCGCGGATGTCGATGCCCTTTTCCCCCGGCTTGCCGGATTCCTGGAGAACGACGACGGAACCCTCGCACCTCAGCCTGTCGATCCTGCTCCCGGTTTCAGACCGGATGATCCAAGCCTCGATGCTGCGCGATGCCAGATCGATGGGTTGGTTGCCTTCCTTGGCGGCTGATCCTCCCGAAAAGGAAAGGGGATCCGTCACGGTCTTGGCACCCGACGCCTGCGCTGCGGCGGATGCGCCGCCCGATCCCTGCGGAACGCCGGGCGCAGGTCCCGCGCCCCTTGAAACCGGGACGGCACCGGGCTTCGCGGGCAACGGCGGACCGTCCTTGAACCAGAGCATCAACCGGGCCGCGTCCCGGATCTTCATCTCATGGGAATTGGCCCGGACCGAGCCGAGCGCTTCAAGCCTTTCCAACCGGCGGATTCCCTGGGCCGGAGCGACGCCTGAAACCGGGGAAACCTTGGCCGAAGCGGCGGGGGTCGCGGCAGCGGATCGGGAGGGCATCCAGACCTTCAGGGTCTGGCCCTCGAGGGATTGGCCTCCCTGGTCATCCTGAAAGGCGGCGTTGCCCGTCAGGGTCAACAGGTCCGACTTGCCGTCCCGTTCTGATGTGAGCTTCTCGACCCAGCGTGCCGAGGCGGGTTTCTTGCCGGGAATCTTTTCATGGAGGATGATGTCGCCGGGGCCATGGGCCACCAGCCTTTCAATACCGCCGCCCTGGGCCTTGGCCTGCCCCTTTTTCGCTTGCCACACCTCCAATTCGCGCGCGCGCAGGATATTGCCATCAAGATTGGCAGCCATTCCCTTGGCGCCCTTGAGGGTGGTGCGGGCGATCGTGGCCTCGTAGGTGAAATCCTCGCCCCGGGCCTCAAGTTTTTCCGCGTCCGATGTGAGGACGACCTCGGGTCCCGTGGCCTTGGCGCGCTCGATGTCGTGGGATTTCCCCTGTGAAGTGCCGGAACCGCCCTTTCGCCTCAGGATCAACTCCAAGGTGGAGCAGACAAGCTGGTCGATGGTGCCCTTGGCCTCATGCAAGCGCGTGACGGTGACATCGCCGGGAAGCACACCGGTGCCGGGCTTTCCCGCCAGGAAGGTCGCCAGGTCGCCTTCCTTTTCGGACCTGAACAGGTAGGTGAAGGCACCGGGCGTCTTCACCACGATCAACGCCGTCTCCTCGCTTCCCGGCTTGGCGGGAGTGGCGGCGGGCTTGGGGGGCGCCCCGTTGCCAAGGAAACCGGAATCCTCCCGCACCACGAGGTGCATGTCGACGGCGCGCTTGAGGGTAAGTCGCCTCACCCCGCCGATCCCGTCGCTTTTCGGCTTTCGCGCCTGCGCGGGAGCGCTCGGCGTTTTTGGAGCGGGCGCCTCGGGTGCCAGTTCGATTTCCATGCCCCGGCCGCGCACCTCGGATGGACGCGGCCGGCTCTGGTTGTCGACAAGGTGAACGGAATCCTCCGACCAAATCAGCTTTTTCTCATCGGAATAAAACACCGGACCCGTCGGAATGAAAACACTCAGGTCGTCGGCCCGTTCCGGCGTGCGCCGATTGTTGGTGAGCTCGATCGATCCGCTCAGGTCGGCGGCGACGATTTTCCGACTGCCGATTTCCGTGTACTGGGTCACGGGACGGTCGAAGCGCAGGTAGGCGACCTGCCCTCGGATCGTGGTCACCTCGGGGGGGCGCGGATCCCCCTTGTCCTTGGAGAACATCACCACGCTCAGAGGTGTCAGGCAGACCCGGCCGTCCGGCTCGATCTTGAAATGGTCGGCGGCGAACACCATGCCACGGCTGGCCAGTTCAAGCTTGATCTGCCTGTGAATCTCCGGGCACTCCGCTCCGAAGGCCTGCTGGAGGCGCGCCACCACCCGCGAGGCCGGCCTCTCGGGCAGGGGCGGCAATTCGGAGGCCTGCCGGGGCCAATAGGCCTTGGGAAGCGGTGGCATCCCGTCGATGCCGCCCATCACTGCCGAATAGCCCGTGAAGGCGAGCCCGAAGATCACCCAGCCAAAGGCCAGCATCAGGATTCGTCTTGGAGTCCACACCT
>JAGWVO010000327.1 GCA_018970845.1 Planctomycetota bacterium | reverse complement strand
TCCTCGACCGCCGTCCGCCCGCTTGGGCTGTGCAATCCCAGTTCGTCGAGCACCAGCCTGATTCCGTCGCCATCGGGGCCCTCGGGAAACAGGTCGCGGGGGTTGGCGGCCAGGAGTTGGAGGTCGGCGGCCAGGACGGCGGGGGAACCGAAGCGCGACTGCGGATCCTTTTCCATCAGCGACCGGATCAATTGGCTGAACCGCTCGGACACCTCGGGCACAGCATCGCGCACGGACGGAACGGGCATCCTTCGGTGGGCCGCCATCCGTTCCTTGCTCGTGCCGGCGGAGGGATAGGGGGGCTTTCCCGCGAGCGCGAAGTAAAGGGTGCAGCCCAGGGAATAGAGGTCGGCCCGGCCGTCGACGCGGGAGGAATCGATCGTTTGCTCCGGCGCGATGAAATCCATGCTGCCAACGATGTAGCCCGGACCTCCGACCACATCGACGGGTTGGCCAACCTCCCCGGCGCGGTAGGCGAGGCCGAGGTCGATGACAAACGCCTTTCCCGATGGGGAAATGAGGATGTTGCTCGGCTTGATGTCGCGGTGGACGATGCCCGCGGCGTGAAGCGCCCCCAGGGCGCGCGACACCTCCGCCCCCACGCGGGCGGCCTCGGACGGTTCCAGGGGCCCCCGCTCGGCGATCCTGCGGTAGAGGCTTTGCCCCGGAACGAAATCCATGGCCAGGTAATGAACCCCGGAATCCTCGCCCTTGGAGACGAAGCCGCACAAGTTGGGATGCCTGGGGGCATCGGCCAGCAGGTCGCATTCCCTGACGAACCGGGCCAGGTGCCTGGGCTGCAGGGCCATCGCCGGGGGCAGCACCTTCACGGCCACCAGCAGGCGCGGATCCTCGGCCGAACGGGCCAGGTACACCGTGGCCATGCCGCCGCGGGCGATGGGCGAGAGCAGCATGTAAGGCCCGAGCCTCAGGCCGCGCGTGACGCCCATCATGAGCTTGCCCGCCTGGAAGCGGGTGATCACCCCGTGCTGGACAAGGTGGTCGGACAATCCCTTGGTGTTGCCGTGCAGGAACCCGGGCACGCCCTGCAAGGCCGCCTTGAGTTCGTTGCGGTCCATGAGTCGGCTTTTGATGATGCCTGCGAGGAAACGCTGGGGATGCACCACGCCCGAACCGGCGGAATCGCGGGGGGCGCCTCCGGCGCCGGAGCCTTGTTCCGCCCCGCCATTGACCAAGGACTCACTCCATTCGGGATCGCCGCACGGACCGGCGCGCCGGACTCCCCGGCCGCGGCACGATTCTAACCCATGGCCCGCCGGGCGCTAGGCGATGTCCTTGCCCCGGATGCGCGCCCCGAGCTTGGCCCTGAGGCGGGTTTCAATCCGCGAGTGGGCCTGCTCGACCTCCTTGTCGGTCAGGGTGCGGTCGGAAGCCTGGTAGTCGAGGGCGTAGGCCAAACTCTTGAAGCCTTCACCCAGCGGATCGCCCCGGTACAGGTCGAACAGGCGGGCGGTTTCCAAAAGCGGCGTCCCGGCTTCCCTGAGCAGGGCCTCCACATCCGCGGCGGGGCAGGCCTCGGGCACCACCACGGCCAAGTCCCGGCGGGCGGCGGGAAACCTGGGAATGGCGCGCGCCCTGAACGACTGGCTGGAGAGCTTTTCGAGCCAACCGGCGTCGAATTCGGCCAGGTGAATCCGGCTCGGGGTCCCGCCCAGGGCGACCGCGGCGCGGGGATGCAACTCACCGAGGAACCCGAGTTCCTCACCACCCGGGCCGACCACCCGGGCCTGCTTGCCCGGATGAAGCGCGGGGTGGGCCCCGGCCACAAACGCGGCGCCGAGGACGCGAAGGCCCGCCAGCATCCCCTCGACAACCCCCTTGAGGTCGAAAAAGTCCATCGCGCCCGATGCGCCGCCATGCACCGACTCGGCATGGCGGCTTCCCGACATGGCGATGGCCAGGCGCCTGGCCTCCGCGGGGAATCGCTCACCCTGCCGGGGCCAAAAGGCCGTGCCGAGTTCGAAAACCCGGACGGCGTCGCCGCGCGCCGCGTTCGCCTGCGCCGAGGCGGCCAGGCCGGCCAACACGCTGCGCCGCATGATGGCGCGCTCGGGGCTGATCGGGTTGGCAAGCGCCACGGCGGGCCCGTCGGCTTCGCCGCCGAGAATCACCCTCTCGGCGGCGGGCGATGTGAGGGCGTAGCTGATAACCTCGCGCAATCCCATGCCCGCCAGGAGGTCCTTGAGGCCATCCTCGAAGCGCTGGCGCGCGTTGGCGCGCGGCGGGGGGGGCGCCTCGGCCGGAAGCCGGGGAGCCAGGTTGCCGTAGCCGTAAAGCCTCACGACATCCTCGACGATGTCGGGCAAGCCCTCCTGCACATCGAGCCGGTGCCAGGGAAGGCGCAGTGTGAGGCCGTTGGCGTCCTCGGAAACAACATGGAACTCAAGGGCGGAGACGATCGCGCGCACGCGTTCGGCGGGAATCTCGCAACCGGCGAGCCGGCGGGCGGCCGCCCAATCGTAGCGGACCTCGCGGGGAGCCTCGGGCGCGGGATGGCAATCAGCCGCCGCGCTCACCGACGAGGCGCCGCCCGCCAGGAACAACCGCGCCGCCCGGCCCATCCCGCGCGCCGCGAGCACGGGGGAAACACCGCGCGTGTAGCGGGTGCTGGCCTCGCTGAACAGGTTGAAGGAGCGGGAAGCCCGCCTGATGGCGACGGCGTCGAAATGGGCCGACTCGAGGAAGATTCGGCGGGTGTTCGAGTCGACCTCGGTGGCCGCTCCGCCCATCACCCCGGCCAGGGCCACGGGCCCCGCGGCGTCGGCGATCACGAGCATGTCGGCCGACAGGATCCTGTCGGCGCCGTCCAGCGTCGTGAGCGTCTCGCCGGCTCGGGCGTATCGCACGGTGATTTCCACCGGTTTTCCGGCGGCGCGAGCCTCGAGCTTGTCCAGGTCGAACGCGTGGAGCGGTTGCCCCTGCTCGAGCATCACGAAATTGGTGATGTCCACCGCCGCGCTGATCGGCCGCATGCCCGACTGGGCCAGCAGCCGGCGGACGCGCTCGGTGGAAACTCCTCCGGGGAACCCCTCCACCACGAGGCCCATGTACCTCCGGCAGGCATCGGGCGCCTCGATGGACACCTTCACGGGGCAGGCCCCGGCGCCGGGCGGGATCGAACTGTCGGGCTCGCGGACCCGCCCGCCGGTGAGCGCGGCGACCTCGCGCGCCAGCCCGGTGAGGGCCAAGCACCTGGCCATGTTGGGGAGATTATCGATCTCAAGCACGACATCACCAAGGGCCTCGGCCGCGGGGGCGCCCTCGGGCGCGGTTCCCGGGTCGAGGAACAGCAGGCCCTCGTGGTCTTCCGAAAGGCCAAGCTCGTAGGCCGAGCAGAGCATCGCCTCGCTCGGCACGCCCCTGATGACGGTCGGCTTGAGTTCCTTGAGAACCTTCTCCTTGGAATGGCCGTCGATGACCTTGGCGCCCGAGAGCGCCAGCACGCACCATTGCCCGGAATCACCCGGAGCGATGTTCGGCGCGCCGGTCACGAGCGTCATTTCACGGCCGTTGCCGAAAGCCACCCTGGGCAGCTTGAGCTTGTCGGCATCGGGATGCCTGCCGACCGAGACGACCTTTCCGATGACGATCTTTTCCCTGTCCCAAACGGGGCCGGGATCCTCCATGCGCACGCCGGCGATCGGCTCGACCCCGACGGTGCGCGCCGAGCCGACCTCAAGGCCCGAAAGCGACAGCATCGAGGCCAGTTCGGCGGCGGGGGGAAGGTCGACATAGTCGGCCAGCCAGCGGGTCGAGACATGCATGGTCGGGGCCCGGTCGGGGTTTCAGAAGGATCGGAGAAAACGCAGGTCGCCGGACCAGAAGGCCCGGATGTCCTCGATGCCATAAAGCAGCATGTTGATGCGCTCGACGCCCAGGCCGAACGCGAAACCCGAATGGCTGGCGGGATCGTAGCCTCCGTTGCGCAGGACAACCGGATGAACCATCCCCGCGCCCAGGATCTCGAGCCAACCGCTCTTCTTGCAGACGGGGCATCCCTTGGCGGCGCACAGGATGCAGTCCATGTCCACTTCGATGCTCGGCTCGGTGAACGGGAAGTAGCTTGAGCGCACGCGCACCTTGCGGTCGGGGCCGAACAACCGCCGGATGAACGCCTCAAGCGTTCCCAAAAGGTCGGTGAGTCCGATGTTGGCGCCGATGCACAGGCCCTCCACCTGATGGAACATGATCTCGCTTCGGGCGGTGATCTGCTCGTAACGGTAGACAAGGCCGGGAAGGACAACCCTCAGCGGATGGGGCGCCCGTTCACGCATCGCGTGGATCTGGCCGGGGGAAGTGTGCGTGCGGAGCACGATCCCGGGCGTGGTGGTATGGAAAGTGTCCCACATGTCGCGCGCGGGATGATGCGGCGGCATGTTGAGCATGCCGAAGTTGGTTTCGTCGTCCTCCACCTCCCGGCTGTGATAGACCTCGTATCCGAGCT
>JAGWVO010000326.1 GCA_018970845.1 Planctomycetota bacterium | reverse complement strand
GCCATGGATGCCGTCCGCGACAATCGGGTGAGGATCACGCCGGCGCGCTACGCCACCACCTATCTCGACTGGCTTGGCGAGAAGCGCGACTGGTGCATCAGCCGGCAACTCTGGTGGGGACACCAGATTCCCGTATGGCATGTCCGCTGCGACAGGGAACGGATCGACAAGGTGCTCGCGGGCCGCGAAGGCGTGTTCTTCCGGGAGGCGCCCGGGGGAGGCTTCCATGTCTGTTCAATCGAGGACCTGCCGGCGGACCTGCTCGGAGCGCAACACCCGCTGGTGAGGGACCCCGATGTCCTGGACACCTGGTTCAGCTCGGCGCTGTGGCCTGAAAGCACCCTAGGCTGGCCGGAATCCTCATCCGACCTGGCCCGTTACTATCCGACGAGCGTCCTCTCGACCTCGCGCGACATCATCACCCTTTGGGTGGCCCGAATGGTGATTTGCGGCCTCTACAACACCGGGCATATCCCGTTCCACAAGGTGTACATCCACCCGAAGATCACCGATGGCTTCGGGGAAACCATGAGCAAGAGCAAGGGGAACGGCGTCGACCCGCTCGACATCATCAGCCGCTACGGCCCCGACGCGCTGCGCTTCCAGATGGCCCAGATGGCCACCGAAACGCAGGACGCGCGCATGCCCGTCGCGAATGTCTGCCCGGCATGCGACGCCCTGGTGCCCGTGAAGCAGGAGCACATGTACATGCGGACGAAGAAGCTCGCTTGCCCCGCCTGCAAGCAGGCTTTCCGTCCGGGAGGGCCCTGGCCGGGGATCGACCCGGAGCATGCCACGGCGCGCCAGGCTTCCGACCGCTTCGAGCAGGGCCGCAACTTCGCCACCAAGGTTTGGAATGCCACCCGGTTCTGCCTCATCAACCTGGAGGGGCACTCCCCGGGCCCCGTGGCGGCCGCCGAACTCGCGCTTGAGGATCGATGGATTCTCAGCCGACTTTCCGGCGCCATCGGGGGCATCGACCAGGCGTTGGCCCAATTCCGCTTCAGCGAGGCCATCAAGCTGCTTTATGACTTCACATGGTCGGATTTTTGCGACTGGTATCTCGAAATGGCCAAGGGAAGACTCAAGGACCCGGTGGCCCGACCGGTCGCCCAGAGGGTGCTCCTGGCGCTGCTCGACAACCTGGCGAGGTTGCTCCAGCCGTTCATGCCGTTCTTGGCCGAAACGATCTGGCAGGCCCTGAACGAGGCCGCTCCGATGCGCGGCCTTTCCAATCTCCGCGCGGGCGCCGAAAGCGTCTGCATCGCGCCTTGGCCCAAGCCTGATCCGGCATGGAATGACCAGGAGGTGGAAACCATCGTTGAGCGGATGCAACGGTTGGTTCGCTTGGCGCGCGAGACGCGCAATCGCTACCAGATCGACTCCCGCACCCCCCTGGTCCTGCGGGCCAAGGCAACCGCGGTCACCGCTTCCGGGCTCAAGCCCATTGAACCGGTGATGCGCGAACTGGCAGGCCTGGCGGAACTGACCATCTCTCCCGATGTGGTGCGGCCCGCATTGGCGGCATCGGCCATCGACAGCGACTTCGAGGCGTTCGTGCTTCTGGAGGGGATCATTGATCCGGTGGCTGAACGCCAGCGTTTGCTCAAGCAAAGGCAGGAAAAGGAAAAATCAGCCACCGGCATCAGGACCAAGTTGGGGAACGAGTCATTCGTGCAGAGGGCCCCCGCGGAAGTGGTGGAACAGCAAAGGGCCACTCTCAAGGAACTGGAGGAACAAATCGAAGCGATCGGCCTGAATTTGGCTAGCCTGCCAGATTAGTTTGAGATTTCATAGCGATATCAAATCGATAGGCCATCAAATGCTGGAGGCCGCCATGGTTCAGGACAATCCAGTTCAGGCCCGCTCCGGTTACGCACCCCTGTGTCTTGCCATGGCGCTCCTTCTCGGCTCGCCATTCCTGTTTTTCCTGCTGAATCCCGCATCACCTGGCGCCATCGTTTTTCAGGCCCTTGGCCAATCCCTCGCCTTGGTGGTGCTCATTGGCTTGCCAGTGACGGGCATGGTCTTGGCCCTACTCGTCCTCAACGGATTGGCCATTGTCAATCCGAATGAATCGAGGGTCTTGATCCTGTTCGGGGATTATGTGGGCACGATTGACCAGGCGGGCTTTTACTGGGTGAACCCGTTCTACCTTAAAAAGCTGGTTTCCCGTCGGGTGCGAACCTTCGAGACGGGAAGCATGACCGAATCAACCACCAAGAAGGATGCCGCTGGCAATGTCACGACGGAAACCGGCCCACGGCGACGACACCCCGCCAAGGTGAACGACCTCGATGGCAACCCCATCGAAATCGCCTCGGTGGTTGTTTGGCGCGTGGTGGACAGCGCCAAGGCGCTTTTCGATGTGGACAGGTATGAGGACTATGTGCAGATCCAAAGCGAATCCGCCCTTCGAAACCTGGCCAGCCGCTATCCTTATGACAGCCATGAGGAGCATCGCCCGAGCCTGCGGGGGTCACCCGAGGCTGTCGGGGAGGAATTGAGGCGGGAACTGGCCGAAAGGCTCAAGCCGTCGGGTGTTGAGGTGCTTGAAGCCCGGCTGAGCATGCTGGCCTACGCCCCTGAAATCGCCGCCGTCATGCTCAGGCGCCAGCAAGCCAGCGCCATTCTCGCGGCGCGCAGAATTATCGTGGATGGCGCCGTGGGCATGGTCGAGATGGCGCTCGACCGGCTCGATCGGGAAGGCAAGGTAAAATTGGATGAAGAACGCAAGGCGGCCATGGTGAGCAACCTTCTCGTCGTGCTCTGCGGCGAGAAAGATCCCCAACCCGTGGTTAATACCGGATCCCTTTACACTGGATGACAGGCGGACTGCCTCTTGACTGATCGAAAGGCGTTTCTGTTGAGGCTGAATCCCGCCGTCCACGCGGCCATGGAAAAGTGGGCCAGGGACGACCTGCGTTCGCTCAACGCGCAGGTTGAGTTCGCGCTCAGGATGGCGTTGAAACAGGCGGGAAGGCGCGTGGATTTGGACGATTCGGCCCCGAACGGGGAAAGAACCGGTGACTGACGCCATCCGCCTCTCGGGAGTTTGCAAGAGGTTCGGCGACAAGGTCGCCGTTGCTCCCCTCGACCTTGTCGTTTCGGAGGGATCGATCCACGGGTTCCTCGGTCCCAACGGTTCTGGAAAAACGACCACCATCCGCATGATCACCGGGTTGCTTGGCGCGGATTCCGGCACCATCGAGGTGCTGGGTCGGGCCGGAGGCGCCGGGGCATCGCCGGAAATCGGGTACCTGCCCGAGGAGCGCGGCCTCTACCGCGGAATGACGGTTGTCGCCGTCCTTGATTTTTTCGCGCGCCTCAAGGGCGTTCGAAAGCCAAGGCAGGCCGTGCTCGACTGGCTTGAGCGCCTCGACCTGGCCGAGGCCGCCAACCTTCGTGTTGAGGCGTTGTCCAAGGGAATGGCCCAGCGGGTTCAGTTCATCGCCTCGGTCGCGCACGGTCCGCGCCTTGCCGTGCTCGATGAGCCTTTCTCCGGCCTCGACCCTGTCCATGGCGGCCAGCTCATGAAAGCCGTCCTCGATCTCCGAGCCAACGGGACAACGGTCGTCCTTTCGACACACGACCTGACCGTCGCGCAACGGTTATGCACGCATGTCTTCATGATTCACAAGGGGCGCAAGGTGCTTGACGGCCCCTTGGACGCCTTGCTGGGCGAGCGAGGCGGCGCAAGCCTCCGGGTGACCACCCGCGAACCGGTGGAGCGGATGCCGCCGATCGCGGGAGTTGTAGCATCGTTCAGGGACGGCATGTCGTGGGACCTTCGCCTCGCCCCGGACGCCGATCCCAGCGGGGTGGCAAGGCAACTCATCGCCGTCATCCCCCTTGCTGGATTCACAACGGGGACGGCATCCCTGGCGGACATTTTCTTCCGCGAGGTGGGTGGCCGCGATGATGGCACCACCGGCCAGGGGGCTTGAGCATGATCTCGAGGATCGCGGTGATCGCCCGCCGGGAATTCATCGCCGCGGTGGCCAACAAGGCCTTCATCATTGGTGTCTTCCTGATGCCCGTGATGATTGGACTGAGTGTTTGGATTCCCACCGTGGCGGAACGGTTCAAATCAGACAAGGTGCGCGTGGTCGCGATCATCGACAGGACTCCGCCACCGCAAACAGGCGCCATTAAGGCGATGGAGGCCCTCAAGCAACTGGTTCAAAGGGAGAATGGCAAGGATCCCGTGGGCAAGCTTGATTTCGAGGAAGCCAAGCCCGGGGCCGACGAAGCAACAAATCTTGAGCTGAAATTCGAACTTGCCGAGCGGGTGCGGGCAGGCAAGTTGGCAGCTTTTTTTGAAATCAACCCGGGCCGGGACAAGGATCCGGGACAACTGGCCTACTACTCAGGCGCCGCCTTCGACAAGGACATGCTGACTTCGGTAGCCGCCCGCCTCGCCGCGATCAATCAGCTCCAGCGCTCGGCGCCTTCCAATCCCCTGCT
>JAGWVO010000325.1 GCA_018970845.1 Planctomycetota bacterium | reverse complement strand
GCAAGGCGGACACTGGGCCCCGGTGAATAATTCGACGACAGCCGGATTCTTCTTCGAAAAGCCAGACAGGGTTTTCGCCTGGGTGGCAAATGGCACGGCATTCCTCTCGAACTCCTGATCCAAGTGCTTGTCAATGGCCTCCAACTCCTGCGCGGCCTTGTCGGCCAAATCATTCTTTCCAACTTGT
Organism: Planctomycetota bacterium; assembly: GCA_018970845.1. Lineage (GTDB taxonomy): Bacteria > Planctomycetota > Planctomycetia > Gemmatales > Gemmataceae > REEB421. Next base: position 4,306 of record JAGWVO010000325.1, on the reverse strand, counting down.
GGATAGATCCTAGATTCAAGCTTCAGCACCAATCGCTTCATTCCTGGTTCCGAAGAATTTTGGGAGTCCTTTTTAATTTTTTCCAGAAGGTTTTCCGCCATTTCGGGATTCCACTTTCTGTTGGCCATGGCGAGGGCTACTCCGCCATGAATTCCGTTTGTCAACTGTGAGGGGTATCCGACGCAGGCTTTTTCAAGTTCCTTAACCGCATCCCGAATCAGGGCCCCTTCGCCTCCCTTCACCATTTCCTCCAGTAACATCCGACTGGCAACAAGTCCCGCTGGAGAGGCTGGGTATTTCTGGTTGATCTCGCCAACAATCGCCAGTTTCTCCGCAAGATCGCTTGTTTTGGAAAACTTGCCGACCAATTCGCTTCCTGAAGTCGGTTTTTCCAAGGTCTCCTTTTCAAGGCTATCGTTTGGATTTCTCTCAATGCAGCAAGGGAACCAGTTTCCTCGAAGATTGAACGCACCAACTATTTTCTGCGCCTTCTCTGCCGGAATCTTGAAAACACATCTCAATGGAATGGGGCCCGAGAAATTGAGTTCAAGCAACGATTCAGAAGGCGCATTTCCTTTGACCGATGCGCCCTTGAAGGGAGCAATTCCGTTGGTAATCACTTGCCAATCGTCTTGCTTTTTTCCTGCCTTCAAGAGCAGGAGGATCGAATCTTGACCAGCCGGATTCGCCGGCAGCGTACCCACAAGCTTCCAATTGCCGGACAGATCGGGTGAAGCTGGGGCCTGGGTATGAACAAGGGTCACGGTCGTGAGGGTCATGATGAACTGGAACATTCGTATGAACTCCTAAGCGCAAGTAATGAGGCCATTGGCGTCTAGCGTTGATCCTCAAGCCTGAAAAGCTTTCGAAAGGCATCCAGCAAGGTATGGCTGCTGGACTGCCCTGTTTCCTCCGTCAAGGTTGCGATCGGTCCGTGCAGAAACTGGTTTTGAAGCAACCGAAAAGCTCCGGCGATGTACTGCTTATCCTCTTCCGAAAGCTTCCCGTTGAGGCGGGCCATCAGGTTGGAGACGATCGCCTGCCGCTTGTCCTCAAATTCCCTTGTCAGCCTGGCGATTGTGGCGCTGTTTCGCCTTCGCTCCCATTGCCTGATGAAACGGGAAGCCTCGCTTTCCACAAGCAACTCGGCCTGGGGCAAATGCCTTCGTCTTTCCGCGATCCTGCCTTCCCGCACTTTCTGCAGGTCATCGATATTGAAAAGGCAAACCGTATCTCCATTATGCAATGAAGGGTCAAAATCCCTCGGCACCGCTATGTCGAGAATCACGCAACGCCCATGACGCCGCAAGGGAGCGATTTTTTCCCAGCGACCCTTGTCCACAATCACATCTGGAGCGCCTGTGGTGCTGAGGATGATGTCCGAACGGATCAACACATCATCAAGGCGATCCCAAGGGATCGCTTCTCCGCCACATTGGCTGGCCAAATCCTGCGCCTTGGACGAACTGCGGTTGCAAACAAGAATTTTTCCCGGGGATAGCTCCCTCAGTGATTTGAGCGTTAATTCGCCCATCTTTCCCGCGCCAAGAACTGAAATAGTCTTGTCATCGTACCTGTCGAACACTTCGCGGACATAATCCACCGCGACGCTGGACACCGAAACATGCCCTTGGGATATTCCCGTTTCGGCCCGCACCCTCTTGGCCACGACCCGCGCCTGTTGGAATAGGGCATGCAGGACCGGACCGGCGGCGCCCAAGGTTCGCGCCGTTTCATACGCCTGCTTCACCTGTCCCGAAATCTGCCCTTCACCAACCACGAGACTGTCTAGGCTGCCAGCAACCCTGAAAATATGCCTCACGGCCTCCATTCCTGCCCGGTTGGTCAAATGCCGGACCAGTTGTGCCTCGTCCACCCCGTGATAGTTGCTGATAAACCTTGTGACCGAGAGAGGATCCAATTCAGAACCGTCATCCGGTCGCGCGAGATAGACTTCCACCCTGTTGCAAGTGCTCAGAATCACGGCCTCGCAGTCAAAGGCCCTTCCGATACCATCGAGCGCCGAAGGCAACTGTTCCTGGCTGAAGCCGATTTTTTCCCTGATTTCAACGGGAGCCGATCGGAAGTGGCAACTTGTGGCCAACAACCTCATGGCACAAGGCTCGCATCGGAGAATTTCGGGGTTGTCGGGTGTGGTAGCACCGCGCAAAGGATGAAAAGGCCGAATGCCACTATCACCAGAACCGATAAGAAGTTGCCACGGACTCCAAGCCCATGGCGCAAACCTAGCAGAACGGCGAAGTCGATCCAAAGGATAAAAGTTGCGATAACCCTCGAATTGGTCCACCCCTCCCATTCAACCGGACCGATGGCTCCAAGTCCGACCCCAAGGACCAGCCCTGCGGTCATGAGGGGAAACGTGAAGGCGATCGACCATCTGATGGCTGTTTCCAAGGTTTCTAGGCTTGGCAGCCTGAGTCCCCACCCCGGAACATGTTTGGATCGCAATTGCCACGACCTCGCCAGATACATGCAACTGCCAAGAAAACCCAGTGAAAGAGTTATGCCCGCACCGGCAAGCGAACCCACATGAATGGAATTGACCAGAGGATTATGCCGCGAAAGGAAATGTGCGGATGACCCAGCCGGCCCTCCAAGCATCCATGCAAGCAGAACCAAGATCATTACAAGAGGTAATGTGAACAAGCTGATGCTTCGGCCATGATGGGGAGCAACCCTGACCAAATGAATGATTGCCAGAACCCAGGCTAGAAAGAGCAGGTAACCAAAAGCCTCGACCAGAGGTGGCTGCCGATAGGCAAGGTAAGCGGTTTGCGCGCACAACCCGGCAATCGTGAATCCGAGGCTGGCAATCCTGTTGAAACGCACGGGCCAACGGATGTAAAGACAATCCAATCCCAAGGCAACCGCGTAGCTGGCACCAAAACAGGTAAGGCTAATGCGGTCGATCATTTCAAAGCCACACCCTTTGAAAAGATAAATGTAACAAATTTCGGCATTTGCCGACAGGATTCGGCTACTGGTTGCCGAGCAAGTCCTTCAAGGCTCCGAGCAAGTTTGGAAACCTGAATTCAAAACCGGCTTCAATGGCCTTTTGGGGTTTGACTCGCTGGCTTGAACAAATGAATTTCGCCATCTCACCGATCATGAATCGAAGGGGAAGATAGGGAACGGGGAGGAATGCCCAACGATTCATCAACTTCGCAAGCGCTGACACGAATTCCATATTTGTCGCTGGATTGGGCGACACCGCATTCACGAATCCGCCGACGCGTTGGTTGATGCACCACAACAACATGCGGCAGAGATCATCCTGATGGATCCAACTCATGAAAAACCGCCCACCCGCCATCGGGCCGCCAATTCCCCATCGGATGGGATTCATCAATGACTTCAAGGCACCACCGCCAGGATCCAACACGATTCCCAAACGAATGATGGTCCTGATGGTTGAACTCCCATCAAGGTGTTGGCTTGCGGCCTCCCAATCCCGGCATAGTTGGGCCAGGAAATCATCTCCACAGGATGAGTTCTCATCGACCCATTGATCGCCACAATCGCCATACCAACCGATGGCTGACGCGCCAACAAATTGGCGTGGCGGCCTTTTGCAGCGTAATATCACATCAGCGATATTACGTGTAGATTGAATTCGGCTTGTTCTAAGCCTTTGCTTGAAGTTGGCATTCCAACGACGCGACGAGATATTTTCTCCAGCCAAATGAATGACGGCATCCGTGCCGTCGATGGCATCCTGCCAAGATCCCAAGACACACGGATCCCCTTGGAGAATCCCGACGCGGCCTCTGATTTCTGAGGCAATCCTCGATGGATCGCGCGTCAAAAGAACAGGATGATGCCCGCTTTCCAACAGCAAGGGAATGAGCCGGCGACCAACCAAACCTGTCCCACCGGTGACAAAAATCTCCATTTAAATTCAAGGAACCTTGCGAGTGGCATAAAAGCCTGTTTCGCGATCACCAAACTTTGAGGTGCCGGCGATCGCCATCAGGTCGCCAGTGAACAGGCAGCCTTGGTAAATTTGCTCACTCCTTGGAAATCGTATGCCGAACTGGATCATGTGGGGTGCCGGACCAACCCTGCCGCGAACCTCGTACTTGCTTCCATCTTTGGCGGAATAGTAGGAACCGTTGATTTCTCCGGCCGAGTCCGACTTGATTTCCAAGGAACCCGATCGACGGCCATCATCAAACAGAAGGAATGTGCCGTTCCAATGCTCCATGAGGAACTTGTCGCCCAGAATCGGTTTACCGGGAGATGGCGGAAGCGGATCAGGCAAGGGACGGACGGCTTGCCAAATTTG
>JAGWVO010000324.1 GCA_018970845.1 Planctomycetota bacterium | reverse complement strand
CGGCATGCCAGCCGGCTGGAGTCGTTGGATCCGAAAGCTGTTGCTGTTCGTAGGCAGTTTCACAAGGAAACCCTTGTCAAGCTCGAAGAACTTGGCAAGTCCTCCGCGGGATGGTCATTGGCGGCGCGCGTTGACTTGGAAACTTGGATCAACCATGAGAAAAGATGGTTGTGGAACTTCGATTTCTTGCAACATTTGCACACGGATCCCAGGGTTTACAACGAATACATCAGTGATTCGACTTTTCTCCTTGTGACCCAGACAACGCTTTCCTCCGAGGTGATTGGCCATGCTTGCCTGATGCGGACGAAGGAGATACCAAGAATCGTCAGGGAAGCCAAAAACAACCTGCTTGCGCCCGGGAAACCGAGGCCAGCCAAGGTGGTTGTGGAAACTGCCATCAAGCAAAACCTTGGGAGCATCGCTTGGTACCGAAACGGGTTGGCCAGCCAAATAGGAAACCACTGCCCGAAGGAAGAATTGGCCGCAGCTTGCCGTGATGCCGTAACTGCGCTTCAGGAGTACCAGAAGTTCCTCCAGGCCGAGTTGTTGCCACAGGCTACCGGGGAGTGGAGGCTCGGCAGGGAGCGGTTTGCCACCAAGCTTGGACTCGACCTGGAGTCCCCCATGACCGCGGAGGATGTTTCCAAGGCGGCCAAGGCTGAATTTGCCAGGGTATTGGCCGAGATGGCAGAGATCTCCGTGAAACTTTGGCCATCATTGCATGATACTGAGCCTGCGAACCCTGCTTTCTCAGCATTATCCCGAGTTGAAATGATCCGCAAAGTCATTGAGAAAGTTTCCAAGGACAAGGTTGCTGTGGACGGACTTGTCGCGGAGGCGTTGAAGGCCTCCAAGGAATTGAAGGACTTCATCCAGCAAAAAAAGATCCTTGATTTACCGATGCCCGATCGCTGCGACATTCTTGTGATGCCTGAATTCCAAAGGGGTAACAGCGTCGCCTACCTGAACAACGCCCCGCCCCTCGACAAGGATGCGCGAAGCGTCTATGCGATCTCCCCGCCGCCCGCCGATTGGGATTCACGAAGGGTGGATACATTCCTGCAGGAATACAATCGGCGCATGATGAAGATATTGACGCTTCATGAGGCATATCCAGGGCATTACGTGCAACTTGAGTATGGAAACAGAAATCCTTCCCTAGTTCGCAAGGTGCTTTCCTCGGGTGTCTATATCGAAGGATGGGCCGTTCACATGGAGCAGGTGCTCCTTGATGAGGGGTTTGGTGGAGGAGACCCCGCCCTGAAGTTACTTCAGTTGAAGTGGTATCTCAGGGCCGTTGGAAACGCCCTTTTGGACCAGGGTATGCATTGCGACGGTTGGTCTGATGATCGCGCGCTCAGGTTCCTTGTGGATGAGTGTTTCCAGTCGGAGGCCGAGGCCGTTGGAAAAATCATCCGTTCCAAGCAATCTTCCTGTCAGCTAAGCACCTATTTTGTTGGCCGGATGGCCATGCATCAACTGCGGGAATCGACTCAAAAACGATTGGGAAACCGGTTTGACCTGAGGCGATACCACCATGCCGTACTCGATCTTGGAGCGGTCCCTGTCAGGCGGCTCCCCGAATTGATCATGGAATCTCTTCCGGATAAGCCGCGTTCATGACAATCAATCAGCATTGAATCGGAACTCCCGAAGGATTAAGCCATCCCAGCTCTACCGGGGATGCTGAAATGTCTGCCGCTGTGCTTGAATTGGTCAGGGATTCCTCGCTCACGGAAGGATTGGATGATTCCGAAGCACGAATGCTGATTGAGGCATTGGCGGTTGCGATTGACCATGAGCCAGCCCAAGCCGGGCACCTGAAAATGCGGGGTCGCTTGATTGTTCATTTGGTCAGGCTATGGGCGGCGCGAAAGTTTGGTGCTGTTGCCCAATTGGCCGCGGTGAACCAGGTACACGAGTGCCTTCCCACGCCGTTTGTTTCTTCTGAAGAATTCATGGAGAGAATGATCGTAACCTGTCTTAAATAAGCCTAAATTACCCAAGCTTCGGTTTTTGCTCAAAATAGCTATATTTTTCCATCGAACCTTGATATCAGTTTATTTCGTACATGAGATGATGTGCCTTGTTTTGCTTGGATAGCACCCGTATCCTGTGGAATCACCAAGAAATGGGTTTGAATCGCTTCATGGAGGTCCTTTCGTGAGCATCAGTCCGGACATTGACCGCCGCGCTCTCGAAGAGGAACGGCGTCGTCTCAACCAAAGGCTTGAGGAGGTATCCCGCCTCTGCGAGGGTGAACAACCTCCCGGGGTATTTTACGGCGAGATGCTCAGGCGCTTGCTTGAATCTCTCGCTGCCCCGGCAGGTGCCGTCTGGGTGAAGACTCCCCAAGGGAATCTCCAACTACAGTTTCAAATTAACTTGCGTGAAACAGGTTTGGATGCGGGCGAGTCAGAACGGCGTATCCATGACGAACTGCTGCGTCATTCACTTACACAAGCGCGACCCCTGCATTTGCTTCCCAAGACCAATTTGGGTTCCGTTGAGCCCGGCCAAACGGCACCGGGCAACCCAACCGATTTCATTCTAATGCTTGTTCCAATCCAGGTATCCGGGCAGGTTTCTGGTTTGTTGGAGGTTTGGCAAGGACCCAACAGGGCCCTGAACGCCATTCCCGGTTTTCTCCAATACATGGGAATGATGGCCGACCTTTGCGCCCGCTACATGCGCAACCAGATGATGGCCCATCTTTCTGGCCAGCAACAGGTATGGACCCAACTGGAGACATTCAGCAGGCAAGTTCACGGCAGCCTCAATGTCACGGAAGTCGCTTATATATTGGCCAACGAAGGTAGAAGGCTGGTGCAGTGCGACCGCGTGTCGGTGGTTGCCGAGTTGCGTGGAAACCTTGAAGTCAAAGCTATCAGTGGCGCCGATGTTGTCGAGAAACGCAGCAACCTGGTCCAGACAATGCGGAGGCTGGTGCGCGCTGTCTTGGATTGGGGTGAACGGCTGGTATTTCAAGGAATCAAGGATGAATCGCTGCCTCCCAAGGTATTGTCGGCACTCGACCAATACCTTGCGGAGAGCGGAAGCAAGTTGCTGGCCATTTATCCCCTGAAGGCTCCCGTCAAGGACAAGGAGAAAGCCAGGGAGGAAGAAAGGGCCGGTAAAAAATCGAAGCCGCCACGCGCAGCCATTGTCATGGAATGCTTCGACCCGCCAATTGAACCGCAGCAAATGCTGGCCCGACTTGATGTCATTTCCCAGCATGCTGAACCGTCGGTCAACAATGCCCTCGAGTATGACAGGGTGCCCCTGAGGTGGCTTTGGTTACCCATCGCCAGGTTTGAGGAAGTTGTCGGAGGGCGGGGCAAGGCCATCATGGCGGCCGTTTTTGTTGCCGTGGCATTCTTGGTTTCGGCCCTGATGTTTGTGCCTTATCCGCTGAAGATGGAGGCATCCGGCCAATTGCTTCCCGAGGTCAGGAGAAAGATTTTCTCTCCCACGGAGGGAGTGATCCGCGAGGTGCTTGTGACTCCGGGCCAACTTGTTGAGGAAAACAGCAATATCGGCCTCATGCACGACGCCCAACTTGAATCCCAGATGAGGCAACTTCTCAGGGAAATCAAGGACGCTCAGAAGGAGTTCGCGCTCAAGGTGCAGCAGGCCTCATCAGGAAGCGACGCTGACAGGCTCAACGCATCGACGGAAGCGCTCAAGGCCAGCAAAATGCTGGAATCGAAGCGTAAGGAACTTGCCGCTCTTGTCCAACGCACCAATGCCTTGGCATCGAGCCAGCGAGTGGGCTGGTTCAACCTGAAAGCTCCTGGTTTCCATGAATTGACCCCCCAAGAAAGGGAGAGCGTGAATTCAAGGGAATGGACGGTTCTTTCCACTGGCTTCAAGGAGGAATTAACCAACCGGGCCGTCAAGCCATCGGATGAATTGTTGAGGGTGGGAGTCGTTGACGGCCCATGGGAAATTGAACTGAGGATTCCTCAGCAACACCTTGGACAAATCCTTCAGGCCTTTCAGGACCAAGGGGTTGAGGAACTTGACGTCGACTTCATCCTGCGCAGCAATGCTTCCCGAAAATGGACCGGAAAACTGGCGCGATCCCGCATCGGCGGGGAGGCTTCCCCCGACAAATCCAACACTGATGATCCGTCACCCGTCGTGACGGCATTTGTTCGCATTGATGACGAGGAGTTGCGTGAAAGGCTTCGCGATTTCCGGGAACGGGCCGGAACCGAGGTTCATGCCAAGGTTCGTTGTGGCAACAGGCGAATGGGCTACGCCCTGTTCTACGGTGTATGGGAATTCATTTACGAGAAAGTGGTCTTCTTCTTTTGATTTGAGCGGCTGGAGAGCCGCCGGAACCGCAAGCTCGGTGAAAAAGGGGAATCATCATGTTGAGATGGCTGATGTTTTGCATGCTGGCGGGATCGTTGATCTTTGTCTCGATGTACCTGGTGACCAAGCCGCTCTGGCCTGACCGGCTGGAAATGTCGCGGAAGGAGTTGCCGCAATCCAAGCCGGTCAGTCGGTCG
>JAGWVO010000004.1 GCA_018970845.1 Planctomycetota bacterium | reverse complement strand
CTGGCTTCCCCCCGAGGAACTGAGCGGACTGTCGAGCCGGCTTGCCGTGCCGCTTCACCGCCTGCACGAGGTGGCGAGCTACTACCCGCTTTATCGCCTCAAGCCCCCGCCCAAGGTCGACATCAAGGTTTGCCGCGACATGGCCTGCCACATGGCCGGAGCCTCCCGCCTCCGCGCCGAGTGCGAGGCTGTCGCGGCGGAATATCCCGCCGGGGAAGTGGCCGTCTCGGGAGTGTCGTGCCTGGGCCGCTGTGACGGCGCCGTGGCGGCCTCGGTGAACGATCATCACTACCTGACGGGCCAGACCGCCGAGGCGCTGCGCGCCGTGATCGCCTCGGCCCACGCCGGCAACGCCCCGCATGCCCACCACCACAAGGCCAAGCCGCTTGGCTTCAAGATCGATGTCTACGAGGGCCGGCCCGAATACAGGGCGCTGGCCAAATGGCTTTCGAATCCCGACGCGGCGGCCCTGCTCAAGGAATTGGAGGCCTCGGGCCTGCGCGGCATGGGTGGGGCCGGATTTCCCACCTTCCGGAAGTGGGGCGCCGTTCGGGGCGCTCCCGGTGCCACCAAGTATGTGGTGTGCAACGCGGACGAGAGCGAGCCGGGGACTTTCAAGGACCGCGAACTGATGATCCGGGCCCCCTGGCTGGTGGTCGAGGGAATCATCCTCGCCGGGCTGGTGGTTGGCGCCGGCCGCGGCTGGATCTACATCCGCCACGAGTATCCCGAGGCCATCGACGCGGTCCGAGCGGAGATCGCCCGCGCCCTCTCGGCCGGAATTCTCGGCAAGAACATCCTTGGCAAGGGCGCCTCCTTCGAGCTGGATGTTTTCGTGAGTCCGGGAGGCTATGTGCAGGGCGAGGAGAGCGCGCTGCTGGAGGCGATGGAAGACCGCCGGGGCGAGCCCCGCAACAAGCCCCCGTTTCCGGTTTTCCATGGCCTCCACGGCAAGCCGACGGTCATCAACAATGTCGAGACGCTGAGTTGGATTCCCGGAATCATCATCCATGGCGGTCCCTGGTACCGCGACATGGGAACGCGCGGCGCCACGGGCATGCGCCTCGTCAGCATTTCCGGCGATGTCGCCAAGCCTGGCGTTTACGAGGTGCCGTTCGGCCAGACCATGCGGGAACTGCTTGAAACCGCGGGCGGCATGGCCGGGGGAAAGGCCTTCAAGGCCGTCGCCCTTTCGGGGCCCTCCGGCGGCTTCTACCCCGCCAAGGTACCCGTTGGGGAATTGCCTCCGGCATTCGTCGCCAAGCGCGTCCCGGCCGGCCAGCCGCATTTCGAGATCCTCGACTTGCAGCTTGATTTCGGAACCTGCGGCGAGATGGCGGCCATGCTGGGCGCCGCCTGCGTGGTGTACGACGAGACACGCGACATGGTGGACCAGGCGCAAAATGCCGTGGAGTTCTACAGGAACGAGTCGTGCGGGAAATGCGTGCCGTGCCGGGTGGGCGGGCAGAAACTCGTGGAGATGGCCGGCGAACTGGCCGAGGGCCGTTCGCCGCCCGGCAGGCTCGAGCTGATCCGCGACCTCGGCGAGACGATGGGAATCACCAGCATCTGCGGCCTCGGCCAAGTGGCGAGCAACCCCATGACGAGCCTGCTGAGGTTGTTTCCCGCCGATGTCGGGGCCGTTCGAGGAGGGCGACCGACATGATCAACATCGCCGAGGAAATCGTTCCGGTCGTTCTCGAAGGGCAGGTGGTCGAGCTTGAGAAATCGGCGGCCGAACTGCTTCAGTCCCCCCCGGTGACGCTGAAGATCGACGGCATCGAGGTGCGGATGCCCCGCGCGACGCTGGCGACCGATCCCAACACGGGCAAGAAATTCCCCAGGCCGACCACCATTTACGACGCGGCGATCGAAGCCAAGGTCGCCGTTCCCGTCCTCTGCCACCGCGACCACATGACCCCGGCCGCCGTTTGCCGGATGTGCACGGTTGAGGTGGGGGGCAGGGTGCTGGCCGCCGCATGCCACCGGGCCGTGGAACAGGGGCTGGATGTCAAGACGCACCACACCAGCCCAAAGGTGAAGAAGGCGGTCGGCATTCTCACCGAACTGCTGCTCGCCGACACGAGGCCCCCCCGGGGCGCCCACCTCGAGGGTGGCAACGAACTGCATGCCGTGGCCAAGGGGCTCGGGATCGACCCGGCCCAGCCTCCCCGGTTTCCGCTCACCGTCCGCGACCGCGGCCGCGATGAGTCGAGCCTCGTGATCGCGGTCGACCATTCCGCCTGCATCCTCTGCGACCGCTGCGTTCGCGGTTGCAACGAGGTGCGCAACAACCAGGTGCTGGGACGGGCGGGCAAGGGGCACATGGCCCGCATCGCCTTCGACCTCGACAACCCCATGGGCGAGTCGAGCTGCGTCAGTTGCGGCGAGTGCATGGTCTCATGCCCCACCGGGGCGCTTTCGAACCGGGCGGTGGTCGAGGCCAAGCCGTGGGCGGCTGCCAAGACCTCCCCCGTTTCGCCCGACGACCTCCTCAGCCACCCGCTCTTTGATGGCATCTCCAAGGCGTTCCTGGCCTGGAACATCAATTCCGTGGTGAGACGCGCCTTCGAGCCGGGCGAGATCATCTGCCGCGAGGGAGAATACGGCTCGAGCGCCTTCATCATCGAGGAAGGCGAACTGGAGATCTTCCTTCAGGCGGAACTCAAGCATGTGGCCAAGGCCAAGGGCGCCTTCCGCAACAGCCTGATGGGGTTGGTGCGCACCGTGGTGCCCGGCCTTTCGAGGCGTGAAACGCCGAGCGCGGCCCCGGACGCCCGGAGGAACACGATCCCCATCGACGCGCCCGTTTCCCTCGACATGGCGAAGCCCACGGCCACCCTCACCCCCGCCGACCTTCTCTTCGGCGAGATGACCTGCATGAGCAGCTATCCCAGGAGCGCGACCGTGCGCGCCAAAACCCGGGTGAAGCTCCTCGAGATCCAGAGGAATGTGCTTTACACCATCCAGAGGTCGAAAAAGGCCAAGGGGATGCTCGACGAGGTTTATCGCCGGAGGTCCATCGACTCGCATCTGCGCGGCGTGCCGATGTTCGCCGACGCCATTCCCGACCCCGCCGAGTTCCGCGCCTTTGTGGAGTCGCTGCGCGACAAGGTGAGGCTGGTGCGCCTGAACCCGGGCGACACCGTCTTCCGTCAGGGCGACCCGGCTGACAACTTCTATCTGGTGCGTGTCGGATTCGTCAAGGTTTCCACCCGGAAGGCGGGCGGGGAGCTGGCCATCGCGTATATCGGCCCCGGGGGCCACTTCGGCGAGATCGCGCTCCTGAGCCGCATGGAGGAACTGGGCCCCAGCGTTCCGCCAGGGATCCGCACGGCGACCGTGGCGGCGCTCGACCATGTCGACCTCGTCGCCATCTCGCCCGACGACTTCCGCGACATCATGGCCCGCTTTCCGGCGATCAAGGAGGGTGTCCTTCGGGAGGCCAGGCGGCGCGTCGAGCAGAACGCCCGCGTGAACCGGGGCGCCACCGACGCCACCCTTGGCGAGTTCCTCAGGCAAGGCCTCATGGATGCCCAGAGCCTGCTGGTGCTCGACCTGGCCAAGTGCACGCGCTGCGACGAGTGCGTCAAGGCCTGCGCCGACGCCCACCAGGGGGTGACGCGCTTGGTCCGCGAGGGCCTGCGCTTCGAGAACTATCTCGTCGCCAGTTCCTGCCGGAGTTGCCTCGATCCCCATTGCATGGTCGGCTGCCCGGTCGGGTCGATCCGCCGCCGTTCCTCCCGCGAGATCGTCATCGAGGATTGGTGCATCGGATGCGGCAAGTGCGCCGAGAACTGCCCGTATGGCAACATCAACATGCATCCGTTCCCCACGGGCAAGAAGGCGCCAGATCCCGAAAACCCCTCGCGCCAACTCCCCGTGATGCAGCAGAAGGCCACGATGTGCGACCTGTGCGCCAGCCTCGATGGCACGCCAAGCTGCGTGTACGCCTGCCCGCACGACGCGGCGCACCGGGTCAGTGGCGGGCAGTTGATGGCTCTTGCCGAGAAGCGCCACGCCGCCTCCCCATGAAAGGAACGGAAATGGAGACCAGGGAATACGACCTTGTCGTGATCGGATCCGGTCCAGCCGGGGAGAAGGGCGCCGCGAGGGCCGCTTATTTCGGCAAAAGGGTCGCCCTGGTCGAGAAGGAAAACAACCTCGGTGGCGCCGCGGCCAACACCGGCACGCTGCCATCCAAGACCCTTCGGGAAACGGCGCTATTCCTCTCCGGTTTTCGCCAGAGGAGGCTGGCCGGCGTTTCCGTTTCCATGGGCGCGGAGGTCCATGTCTCCGACTTCATGGCGCATGAACGCGAGGTCGTTGACAAGGAACGCCTCCGCATCCGTTCCAACATCGAGAGGCACGGCGTGAACCTTTACAGGGGCACCGCCTCGCTCGCCGACGCCAACACCGTCGTCGTCAGGCCCGAACGGTGTCCCGAGATCCGCCTCAAGGCCGACAAGATCCTCATCGCCACGGGGTCGTACCCGTTCAGGCCGCCGACTTTCCCGTTCCATGATCCCCGCATCCTTGATTCCGACACCATCCTCGCGCTCGACGAGATTCCCCAAAGGCTGGCCGTGGTCGGCGGCGGCGTCATCGGATGCGAATACGCCTGCATGTTCCAGACCTTGGGAACCAAGGTCACCGTGATCGAGAAGCGTGACAGGATCCTCGGTTCGGTCGACCATGAGATCAGCAAGGCCCTGCAGTCCCAGATGGAGGCCCAGGGCGTCCAATTCCACCTCGGCACAGGGGTCAGCCGCGTCGAGGACAACGGCGTCGTCAGGCTTTTCCTCGAAACGGGCGAGACCGTCGATGGCGATGCCGTGCTGGTTTCATCGGGACGGTGCGGGCAAACCGCGGGCCTCGGCCTCGAGGCGCTTGGCGTTGTCGTCAACAAGCGCGGGCAGATCGAGGTTGACGGGAATTACCGCACGGCCGTTCCCTCGATCTACGCCGCCGGCGACTGCATCGGCGGGTACTGCCTGGCCAGCACCTCGATGGAGCAGGGGCGCCTGGCGGTCTCCCATGCCTTCGGCCTTTCCTACGGGGGAGACCTGCCTTCCCTGCTTCCCTATGGCATCTACACGATCCCCGAATGTTCGATGGCCGGGCCGACGGAGGCCGAGTTGATCGAGAAGAAGATACCCCATGTGGTCGGCAGGGCCAGCTATGGCGGAAACGCCCGCGGCCAGATCGTCGGCGACACGACCGGCTTCATCAAGCTCATCTTCCACGCCGATGACAGGAAACTGCTTGCCGTGCATGTCATCGGGGAACTGGCCACCGAACTCGTGCACATCGGCCTCACGGCGTTGCTGATGGGAGCCACCGTGGACCTCTTCATCTTCACCTGCTACAACTATCCGACCCTCAGCGAGGTTTACAAATACGCCAGTTATGACGCGCTGAGGCAGCTTTTGCCGCGTGATTCCCAGGGGCCATCGACCGGATGAACATCGTCCAGTACCCCCATCCATCCCTGCGATACCAGGCCCGTCCCGTCACCCGCGTCGACGACGCCCTCCGCGCGGCCGCTTCCCGGATGCTCGGCCTCATGTACGAGGCCAAGGGCGTTGGCCTCGCCGCGACGCAGGTCGCCTTGCCATGGCGCATGTTCGTTTACAACCCCACCGCCGATCCATCCAAGCCAGAACTGGAACGGGTGATCCTGAACCCGGTCATCCTTGAAAAGAAGGGTTCGCTTGACGAAAGCGAGGGATGCCTGAGCTTTCCCGGGTTGTACCAGAAGGTGCGCCGGGCCAAGGCCGTGAAGGTCCGCTACCACACCCTCGAAGGCTCCATGGAGGAGCTGGAAGTGGCCGACTTCGTCTCACGCATTTTCCAGCACGAGACGGATCACTTGTCAGGAATCCTTTTTGTCGACAAGCTTGGGCCGATCGGCCGCCTGTCGGTGCGCCCCGCGTTGGCCCGCATGGAGGCCGAGTTCCGCGAGGCCCAGTCCAGGGGGGAGATCGCGCCCGACGCGGAACTCCTCAGGCGCATCGACGAGATCGCCTCGGGTGGCGCGGTGTCGCCATGAGGCTGGTTCTCATGGGCACGGGCACCTTCGCCGAGCCCGCGTTCAGCGGGCTTTTGGCCGCCGGGCATGATGTTCCCTGCCTGGTCACCCAGCCCGGCAAGGAAAAGCAGTCCAACGCCCGTGGAAGCACGCGGCAGACAGGCGAGGGAATGGAGGCCCTGGCCGCCCGCCACGGGGTTCCCGTCTGGAGGCCTGTCAGTATCAACGCGCCGGAGAGCGTGGAAAGGCTCGAGGCCTTCGCCGCCGATCTCCTGGTCGTGGCGGCCTACGGGCAGATCCTCAAGCCTGAGGTGCTGGGCGCGGCGAAGTTGGGCGGCATCAACCTCCACGCCTCGCTTCTTCCCAGGCACCGTGGCGCCGCCCCAGTCGCCTGGGCCATCGCCTCGGGAGACACCGAGACGGGAGTCAGCGTCATCCGCATGACGCCGGCCTTGGATGCCGGCGAGGTGATCGGCGTGGGGAAAACTCCCATCGGCCCCGATGAGACCGCTGGCGCGCTCGAGGCCCGCTTGGCGCTGATCGCGGCGGATTTGGCGGTTGAGTCGGTCGGCAACCTGGCCTCAGGAACTGTCCGGGGAATCCTCCAGGACCAGTCTCTCGTGACCCGGGCGCCCAAGCTGAACAAGCTCATGGGAGACCTCGACTGGGAAAAGGACGCCCCGTTTCTCGCGAGGTGGGTGCGGGCGATGCAGCCGTGGCCGACCGCCTACACCACCCTTCACCGCCAGGGCCAGCCACCCTTGCGCCTTCTGGTGGCCGGCGCCGAGGCGCTTCCCTCAGGCGGGGGGGGCGCGCCGGGAGAGATCCAGCGGCCACCGGCCGACCTGGCCCACTTGCCGGTCTGCTGCTCCCACGGTGTGTTGGCCCTCAAGGTGGTCCAACCCGCGGGGAAAGGCGCCATGACGGCGGCTGCTTTCCTTCGTGGCAGGCCATGGGCGCAAGGTGACAGGATGGCGAGGGGAGGCTAAGTCCACGGAATCTTCCATGGATCAAAAAACAGGAGGGGGCGCCCGTGGCGCCCCCTCCTGTTTTTCGCCCAAGCCCAATCAATCAGGGAAGGAACGGCTTGGCGTAGGCATTGAACAGCTCACGGACGCTGTCCGAGGTGATCACGAGGTCGGCGCCGATGCGTCCGGAGTGGAGCGACGCCGACATGCCGATGTAGCTGGGATTGGATTTTCCCTTGCCAAGGCCCGGAGGCACGGGGATCGCGCCTCCGGCGACATCCTTGAGGAGCCCGACAATCAGGTTCCCGTAGCGGACCGGGTCGATCAGGAACAGGCCCGAGGCGTCATCGGGCAGGTTGCCACGGGCCGCCTTGTAGGCCGCCTGGGCCGCCAATCCCTTGCCGCTTTCGGCTTCCTTCAGGATCGTCTCGGCCTTTTCCCAGTCGGGCGCCGTGATCTGGATCATGCGGTTGGCGTCATGGCCGACCCACATGTTGATCTTGCCGCCCATGATCTTCTTGAACCAATCCGTCATCGCCTTCTTCATTTCATCGGGAAGGCCTTCCTGTCCGGCGAAGGCTTTCTCGAGGTCGAGTTCCACCTCGAC
Source organism: Planctomycetota bacterium (assembly GCA_018970845.1). GTDB lineage: Bacteria > Planctomycetota > Planctomycetia > Gemmatales > Gemmataceae > REEB421. Next base: position 18,472 of record JAGWVO010000004.1, on the reverse strand, counting down.
GCGGGTGAATGAAATTCCCCCGGCGGTCTTGTCGGCCTTGGTGACCTTGGGCTTGCCCTTGACGGGGCTTGAGTTGAGGCCGCCACCCAGGCTGATGGAAGACTCCAAGCCTTCGAGCGTCGCCTCGACATGCTTGGCGCCGTCGGTGGTGTTGCGGATTTCGATGCCGGCAAGCGGGATGTCGGCCGCGGAGGCCGAGTCGCCGAAGTTCAGTCCCATGAGGGTGTCGACACCCTTGGCGGCGCCGGGGACATCGGCGACCATCGCCTTGAGGAACGGGCCGGCGAACTTGAGCAGCGTGCTGGCGCTGGCCGATCCCATGTACATCATCTGGCCGGCGGGCAGCTTGTCGATGGCCTTGGCCGCCGTCGGCTTGATGCTGGAAACCGAGTCGGCCGACTTGGAGCCGGCGCGAAGGTCGTCATCAAGGCTCAGGACGATGCCCTCGGGTCGGAAGTCGATGCCGCCGACGATGCCTTTGCTGTCCTCGATGAACTGGAACGCCGGGTCGATCAGCGTTGTCAGGACGGAAAGCTGCTTCTTCTGTTCCTTGGGAGCCTGTTCCAAAAGGTCCTTGAGCCCTTCCTTGGCGCCCTGCTTGGCCAGCTTGATGGCCTCGGCGTAATCCTTGGAAAGGCGGTCGAGGTTGACGAAGAAGGAGATGTCGTTGCCCAACAAACGGGCGCCCTGTCCCTTGCCGATTTTCGAGGCGATCGAATCCCAGGCGCCGAGGTATTTGCCCAGCAGCGCGTCGGATTGGGAGGCGGCGAAGAATCCCTTGTGCTCGGCGAAGAACAGTTTTTCGCCGGTTTCGAGTTCGATGCTGCTCACCTTGCCTTCAGACTTGATGGACTTCTTTTCCCCGGCCAGGAAAATCCCGTCCCGGAAAGCGTTGAAGTTGGAGACGGAAAGCAGGAGCAGGAACTTGGGCTTGTCGGCATCGGGCTTGGGCACTTCAGGGAAGAGGATGAAAACGGGACCGTCGGCATTGAGGCCCGCCAGTTTCCGTCCGCCGATTCCTTCCTCGAGGAAGTTGTCGACAAAGGTTTTGGCCAGGCCCGCCTGCTCGGGCAACGCCTTCTCGAGGAAAGCCATGGCTCGGTTGGCCACGCCCTTGATGCCGCGAAGATGAACGACAATCTGGGCGGCATCGGGAATGGCTTCAAGGCTGGCAAGGTCGGTCGCCGGAGCGGCCGGGGCATTCAGCGGACTGGCCAAAAGGGCAAAACAGGCAAGAAGCGCTGTCCATGCCCGCCGACCCAGCAAGGTGCTGCACAAGTGCATTTTCGGGAAACTCCTGAGGTGCCTCATGACGGGAGCGGCGATCGCGTCACACCGCCGGCGCGAGCTTTCCCGGGGCACCGGCGATACGCGCCATCATGGCGCCGGTGTCCATCACAATCACATACTAGGTTATTTACCTCAAACGATCATAGCCGGATTCATCCGGTTTCACCGCCGGTCGCGCGCCCCACCGACTCCTGGGTTTCCAGGCGGAATTGGCCCCATGCCATCGGACGCACCAGCGGTTCGATGTGCAGGACCACCTCCCCGCCCTGGAACAGCCTCACCACGCCCGTCGACTGGCTCACCACCACCGCGATCGCTTGGGTGCACTTGCTGATCGCCGCGGCGGCGGCATGGCGGGTTCCCAGGCCCATGGAAAGGGTGTATCCCCTTTCCGGCGCCTCGATGTGCATGCAGGCCGCGACGGCTGACCCGTCGGACTGGATGATGATCGCCCCCTCGAGCTTGGAGAGATCCTTGATCTGTTCCCGCACGACCGGGTTGCGCACATCGCGTTCCTCGGCGGGATATCCGCGGAACGGATTGAAGTTCATCGGGCGGCAATGGGAAAGCACCTTGCGGGTGTCTCCCACCACCAAAAGCGTGCCGGTGGGTTGTCCTTCGCGTCCTTCCCGGCCGATCTGCATGGCGAGGTCGACCACGGCGCGAAGCGTGGCCAACGGCACCTTGGTGCCGAGGTGGCGCAATTCCTTGGCCGTGAGGCGTTCCAGGTGTTCGCCGAGGTGGATGAGGCTGAGGCTGTCGATTCCCCCCTGTCCCTCCACGCCAACCTGGATGCCGTTGTAAAGAACCACGACATCGGCGCCGGGATGGAGGTGTTCAAGCCTGACGGCCTCAAGAAGGGCGAGGCTCATCCTTTCCTGAATGGGGGTCGGGCCCCCCTCGATGTCGAGGACGATCAGGTTGGAATCGCCTTCGGGGCGCTCGTGGGGAGCGTCGGTGGTGAACGCCACCATGAGCTTGCAGGAACCCAACAGCTTGCGGGCCTCGTCAAACGCGATATCACCCTCCGCCAAAAGCAAAATGCCGTCAGCCGGCAGGCTGGTAGCCAGCGAACGCGCCGTCTTCAGAAGGGCGATCGTTTGGGGGGCCAGCGCCATGAGTCGGCCTTTCATTCGCGTTAAATTCGCCAAATTCCAAACATACCGAATATTCCCGAAACTTCATCGGCCTTTGGGCCAAAAGGCCTTTTTTTTATTGAGATGATTGTTGTTTCTTGGGATGATGCGATTCGGGGTCGTTCCCATCAACCCCCTGTCCAAGGAATCAAACCATGGCGACCTCCCGTTTCTCCGGTCCCTTTCGTCCCCGCCTTGAGGCCCTTGAGTCGCGCGAGAACCCGGCGACCATTGGCTGGGCTTTGAATCCCCCTGAGCTTTCCACCGGACTCACGGCTAGCGACGGGTCGAAAACACGCGATACAACCCTCACCTATGTCGCGACCTATAGCGACCCCCCCACGGTTGCGCCCTCTGCCAAAAGTTATTCAGTCATCAATGGAAGAGTTGTTGATGTCAGGCGGGTTACCAGCACAACCTATCAGGTGGATATTGCGCCTAAAACCGGTGGCCGGGCCCCCATCAATGTCGAGTCTTTCGTCTTGGCGGGTTGGTTGACTGGTGCGCCCGCATCTTCAACGGACAGCATTTCCTATTTCAAGAACGAGAACCAGGTTCCCCGCACTTCCACCGGCAGCAATCCCAAGGGAATCCTCCCTTCTTCGTTTACCACGCTCAGCAATCTGGTATTCACCTTTCCCAGCGATATCAATCGAACAACGGTAAGCGCGTCTGATTTCATCGTGGCGGGTGGCACCATCACACTGAATACCCCAACCGCCGGTGACAATCGCACGATCTCCATCGACCTCAACATCACGGCCACGGGTGGCGCGGCCGAGGTTTCCATCACGCTCAGGCCGGGCGCGATTGAGGACACCTATGGAAACTCCTTCAAGCCGGCCCCGGCCCTTCGCTGGACCAAGGACACCGTCGCCCCCACCGCCACCCTTTCTGTATCAAGCGGCACCGGCGAGGTGGGCAAGTTCGTCACCGTGGATGTGGCGTTCAGCGAGACGATCACGAACTTCAAGCCCGACATGATTTCAATCACCCAAGGTGGCACAACCATTGTGCCGCGGGTTGCCGGTTCGCGCGCCGGTTGGAGTTTCAGGTTCAGGGTACCCACCACGGGGGCCATCACGATCACGCTGAATACAACCGGTACCGTTGGTACGACCCTTGTCGGTGATCGCTCCGGCAATGCTTTGACGAGCAGCGGTTCGCTCTCCGTGACTGGATTCGTTCCAAGTTGATCCGATCATCGCGCGGGGAGGGATGTCCTTGAAGTTGGCCCGCGCCGTTGTCTTCGATTTCGGGAATGTCATCGCCAGGTTTTCCCACCGCAGGGCGGCGGAGGCGCTGGCCTCGTATTCCCGGGGCACCGATCCCGCGTTGATTCAAGCCTTCTGCTTCGGCAGCGAACTTGACGACGCTTTCGAACGGGGCGCCATTGGTCCGGAACGGTTCAGGGACAAGGTGCGGGCCGAGTTTCGCCTATCCTGCGACGATGGCGCCTTTGACAGGGCTTTTGCTGACATATTCTCTCCCATTATTCCCGTGATTGGATTGGCTGGATCTTTGTCCGGACGGATGCCCTTGGTCCTGCTCAGCAACACCACGCCGCTTCACAGCCGATGGTTCCTGAGGGAAATGCGCGCCGAGTTGGCGGTGTTTGACCATCTTGTGATGTCCCATGAAACCGGGCACAGGAAACCTGAACCCGGGATATTCGCCCATGTGGAGCGTTTGACGGGCCTGCCTTGCGGCGCCCATGTGCTGATTGACGACATGACCGCGAATGTCGCCGGGGCCCGCTCGGCGGGTTGGGACGGCATCATCTTCGGGGCATCAACCGACCTTCCGGCCGAATTGTCATCGCTGGGCGTGAGGATCGAACCTTAGGATTGAAGCTGAACCGCCCATGACGAGAACCCCCGAAATTCCCTGTGGCGAACCCACGCTCATCCTTCGAAGCCGCAAGGAGCGCAAGGACCGCTGCACGATTTGGCCGCTGCGGAACCACCCCGGCTTGAGAATCGTGAATTATCCGTGCCGGGAGTTGCCTTGCCCCGCCAAGGCCATCCTCCTGCACCCCGAAGGGATTCCTTTGTCGGATGCCGATTCATGCAGGCCCCTGATCATTCTGGATGGCTCGTGGAGGCATGCCGCTTCCATGGCCACGCACTATGGCCGGGTGGAAAGGCGATCACTGCCAGGCGTGGCGACGGCGTATCCACGCTCGTCTCGTTTGGGAACCGATCCGGAAGGCGGCCTGGCCAGCGTGGAAGCCCTTTATGTGGCCCACTGGATCACCGGCAGGTCCACGGCGGGTTTGTTGGCCCATTACAAGCAGGCGGGTGAATTCCTGCGAAGCCTCGGGAGAAACGACCCTGAAGCCATGACTGCGCCCATCAACTTTCCGAATCAGGCCTGAGCCTTCCGCGGGCGCTTCCCGGCGATCCCCGGATGCCTTATCCTCATGAGCCTGCAAACCCGTGATTTTCCGGAGCCACCATGTTTGTCCTTTGTCTTCTGCTGTCGATGAACCAGGGGCGCGTCATTTTGGAAAGCCCCATGGAAATGCAGGTTTTCCAGAGGGATGGCCGTGACCGCGGCCGAATCGCGGTTCGGGGGCGACTCGAGGGAAGGGGCGAGATCCTTGAGGTTCGGCTGACGGGGGGCAAGGCCAAGGGCGAATGGAGGCCCGTGCCGTTCGACGACCGGGTTCCGGGGTTCGCCGCGACCATCGATGCCCCGGCGGGGGGATGGTACGGCCTGGAAATCAGGCTCAGGAAAGGGGCCGCCCTCGTTGCCGAAGGCGCGGTGAAACAGGTCGGTGTTGGCGAACTGTTCGTGGTCGCGGGGCAGTCGAACGCCGCCAACCACGCGGAGGCGCGGTTGAAGCCCGCGACCGACAAGGTTGTGGCTTGCGATGGGCAGGCCTGGCGCGTCGCGGAGGATCCCCAACTTGGAGCGACGGGAGGCGGCGGCAGTTTCATTCCTCCCCTTGGCGACATCCTCGTGGAGAGGCTTGGTGTTCCGGTCGGTTTTTTCCCCGTGGCTGTAGGCGCCACCAGCGTCCGCGAATGGGTTCCCGCGGGAGTGGCGTTTGAAAGGCCTCCAACCTTGACCGGAAATATCCGTTCAGTGGGGCCGGGGCAATTCGAATCAACCGGACGGCTGTACCAGGCACTGGCCGACCGCCTGAGGCTCGCGGGACCGGCCGGGGTGCGCGCCATCCTGTGGCATCAGGGTGAATCCGACGCCAACCAGAAGGATTCGAACCGAACCCTGCCGGGCGGCGATTACCGGAAACTGATGGAGGAAATCATTCGCGCCTCGTGGCGTGATGGCGGGCGGGAGACCCCCTGGTTTGTCGCCAAGGCCACCTATCACACACCGGATGACAAAAAGTCCGACGATATCCGGTTGGCGCAGGAATCCCTGGGCAAAACCTTGGCCCTTGCCGGTCCGGACACCGATGCCTTGGATGGCGACCACCGTGACAATGCCGGCAAAGGGGTTCATTTCAGCGCCAAGGGCCAAAGGGAGCATGCCAGGTTATGGTCGGAGGCGGTGGGTCCGTGGTTGACGCGCCAAACAGGTGAGACCTGGCCGGGCCGCAGGGGGCCTGGCGCCGTCAGCATGGCGCCGGGCGGCCGGTTCCGGCAGCACGCCATGGACAGGCCGCGTCCGCCGGTCGTGATGCCTCCCGAACCTGGCAAGGCACCTTCCGACGCCATCATCCTCTTTGATGGCAAGGACCTTGCCGCATGGAAAACCGACAAATTGCGCGACGGCAAGGACGCCGCGCCATGGAAGGTTGCCGATGGAATCTTCGAGGTGGTGCCGCGCACCGGCCCGATTGTCACACGGGAAGCTTTCGCGAATTGCCAGATCCACATTGAATACCGCCCGCCCGCCGTGGTGACCGGCCGGGGGCAGGGGCGCGGCAATTCTGGATTCTTCCTTGTCGGCCATCCGGAGATCCAGGTGCTTGACTCATTCGAGAACGACACCTATCCGGACGGCCAGGCTGCCGCCATTTACGGGCATTACCCTCCGCTTGTGAACGCCAACCGCAAGCCCGGCGAATGGAACACCTTGGATATCGTCTTCATTTCCCCCGTCCTCGACGGCAGGGGCAAGGTTGTCAAGAAGGCGCGCTACACCGTGTTTCACAACGGATTGCTGGTGCACCACGATGTGGAGGTGCCCGGGTCGGCGGTGGCCAGCCCGATTTCGCTGCAGGACCATGGAAACCCAGTGGGTTTTCGCAATATCTGGGTTCGTCCAGCCCGCGATTACGACAGTCCGTGAGTCGCGCGCCGCGGCCCAATCAGGTCAAAAAGCGACTTGATGTGCCCGGGTGTCGCGCCGCAGCAACCACCGATGTGGGTGGCCCCCGCCTCGACGCAGCGGAGCGCCATCTTGGCCCACTCATCCGGGTCAAGCCCGCAGGAGGCGGGACGGGCGACAATGGGCAGGGTTGTGGCGCGCCTGAGCAAGCCGACGGCCCGCGGATGATCCTCCGCATGGCCTTCCCATCCGCAGTTGAATCCCACCGCCGCGGCGGCATGCTCATGGGCAAGGCCGGCCACTTCGGAAATCGTCCATCCACCGAGCGTGCGGGTGCCGCATTTCCCCAGGCAGAAATTCAGGATGATCGGCCTTGGCCTGGGAAAGGAAAGCCAGGGCAGCAAATCGGATCCCGACCAGGTCTCGAAAAGGATGGCATCGGCTTCCCCGAGCCTTGCCCACCAGGCAGGAGGTGATTTTGGCGCCGGCGAGGCGGGGCCGACGCTGGCCCAGACTCCGCCATGCCCGCGGGCCAGCGAGATCGCCCGGGCCATGATCTCCGACGCCAGGGGTTCACGCTCGCCTGCCACGAGGAAGGTGTTCGTGGTGGCCACGCTGGCCCCCGACTCGGCATGCCCGCGGTGGACTTCGTCCACCGCGACGGGGTTTTCGAGGCAGGCCCGATGCAAGCGATCAGCCTGGAAAACTCCGGCCGCCAAAAGCATCGAGCCCATGGCCCCGTCAAGGACCACGGGCCCGCGCTGGATTGGAAGGGCTTGTCGGCCCATCGTGGCGTTGTCAGTTCACGGGGGCGGGCCGCGGCGAGGCGTCGGCCTTGTCAAGGCCGAGGGCGTACCGAAGTCCGCCGCGGATGTGCTTCAGGAACAGCGGGTTGGCCCAAACTTCCTCGCGGTGGCCAAGGGCGGTGTAGAAAACCCTTCCCTTGCCATAGTCGCGAACCCATGCCAGGGCATGGTCGTCATCCTGCCGGTGCACGCCAGGCTTGCGGCCCTCGACCTGCTTCTTGAGCTTCTCGGCCTCATCCTTTTTTCCCGCGTCGGTCAGTTGCTTGATCCTTGCAGGCAGGTCATTCTTGGCCTTCTCAATCTGGGCAAGTTCATCAAGCCGGCGCTCCTTGGCCCAGGATGGGTCGATCCGCATGAGAACCCTGAGCTTGGATCGGTCGTAAGGCGTGCGGAACTGGTAAAGCTCATCGGTGATCTCGAACGAGGCGCCGAGTTCCTTCGTGGCGGGGTTCGCCGGGTCTTCAACCAGCACCTTGACCTTGGTGTGCCACGGGTGGCCGTCGAAGTAGGCGCCGATCAGGTTGCCATAGTCGGGCCACTGGTAGAAGGTGTCGGTGGCGCAATGGCTGCCTGAGAATCCCTTGCCGGATCGCACATAGGAAAGCAAGTCGGCCTTCTGGGTTTCCGAGAGGGGCAGGTTGCCGGTGGTGTAGAAGAAGACGGCGTCGTATTTCGCCAGGTTTTCCGCGGTGATTTCCTTGCGGCTGTCCTGCGAACAGACGGCCTCGAAATCGCCGGTTTCATTGCCGAGCTTGGTCAGCGCCTTTTCCACCGTGCAATAAGTGTCGGGCGCGGGCCTCTTCACCACGGAGTGGACGAATCCCTTGGACTCCGTGATGACAAGCAGCTTGGGTTTGCGGGCATCCTGGGCGAGGACGGCGCCGGCGAACAGGCATGCCGCCACGGCGGCCATCGAACGGAACAACATGGAGAACTCCGGGTGGGATTTGGGCGATGATCAAAACCAGTTTCCCACGATAACCCGGCGCGGATGGCTAGGCAAACCGGCGTGTCAACCCGGAAAGCGCGGTTCGGGAACCTTGGCGAAGCGGATGGCGCGCGCCTGCTTGATCAGGTTCCGGGGCGTGACTTCCGAAGGGCGCATCCTCAAGGCCAGGTCCGCGAGGCGCTCGGTTTCAGCGGCGTCGCGGGAGAGGGCGAGGCGGGCCTTTTCAAGCAGGTCCTGGTATCGGCACTCCTCGAGCATTTCCATCACGCGGGAGTCACCCGGGAAAAGCGACAGGGCGTTCTCGAGCAGGGGCAAGGCCTGGCCGTAGCGCTTGGCGCCATGAAGGATCTTGGCATCGGCGAACACCTTCTGGAATTCCTGCGCCTTCTGGCCCAGGCTGTCGGCCTGCTTCCTCGATTCGAAAAACGCCTGCCTGGCGAACGGGTCTGAATTGTTCGACTGGGCGAGGGCGTTCTGGAACGCCTCCATGGCCATGAAGGGGTTGCCTGAGGCAAGGGCCATCCGGCCCTGGGCCATCCAGTTCTGGTATTTCGGATCGGATATGAACGGATTGTTCATGTTCTGGGTGACCGCCATGCGCTGCTGGGCGTCGGCCATGAGGCGGCGGACCTGCGGGTTGCGGGGGCTGAGGAAGTCGGCGTCGATGAGCCGGTAGAACGCCTCGGAGGGCTTGTTCTGGCCGAGCATCGCCTGGGCGTTGCGGATGATCTGGGTGACGGTGTTGTCGAGATCGCGGCGGTCGTTGCGGACCTGGTCCTGGAGTCGGCGCGGTTCACGCTCGTCGGGGAAGAGGCGAGCGGCCCGCTGGAACGCCGCGTCGGCGTCCTCAAAGCGGCGGTCGCGCAACGCCTTGCGACCATCGTCGAGGTGGACCATGTACTGCAGCCTTTTCTCCTCAAGCGCCTCGAGCGACTTGAGCCCGGCGATCGCCTTCTGCTGGCCGGCGCGCGCCCCGGCGTTGTCGGGGATGATGGCCAGGACCGCCTCGAAATCCCGCAGAGCCTCGCCCCACCGCTCGCCCGCGAGGTGCGCCTCGCCGGTTCGCAGGCGGACCGCCGCCGACTCCCGGCTTTGTCCCGACCTTTCCTTGCGCAGCAGCGCCTCATGTTCCTTCGCGAGGTCCGGGTTTTCCGGATCCAGCAAGGTGGCCCGCTCCACGGCGCCCCGCGCCGCCACCAGGTCGTCCGCGGCGAGCCCCTTTCGCGCCATTTCCAGCGCCTGGCCGAAGGCCGCCTTTCGGTCCATCGCGGCTTGCCTTACGGCCTGCTCCCGGGCCGCCGCGATTTCCAAGGCGGCTTTGGCCTTTTCCTTGGTTGACGACACGGCCAACAGACCGCTGGTCACTTCATCGGGAACCTGCCTCAGCCGGGCATGCTCAAGGAACCTGGCCATGGCGACCTCAGCATTGCCCGATGCCAAGGCCTCGCGGCCTTCCCGCAGGCTTCGCTCCAATTCACGGGAATTGTCGGGGGCCGGTTCCGGAGCAATCGCGGCAACGGCATCAGTCTCTCCCGGCGGCGCCATCGTTTGGGAAATGGTCATCTGCCGGCGCGCCACAATGCCGGCCAAGGCGGCCAAAAGCGCCAACGCGAGAATTCCGAGGCCGATGATCGGCAACCTCGACCTAGGGGCGTTTCCCTGGGCGCTGATCACCGGCACGGACTGGAGAATGAAATGATGGTCGCACAGCGGGCAGCGGGCCTTGTCGCCCGGGCGGCCGCCGGCCGGGAAGAAAACGGGTGAGTCGCACTCCGGACAAGGCAGTTGTGGAATCGACATGGCCATCTCCCGCGCGATGGTGATTTGTCATTATAACGCCCTGTCGTCGATGAATTGCGGGCCGATCAAACGGGTTTGACTACCCAGCCCAGAAGAAGGTCGCTTCCGTCCCGCTGACGCCGCATGCCCGCGTGCCCGCCACCGCTGGCGATCGCGTCCAGGTTTCTGGCTGCTGGTTCTCCCGACGCCCTCACCACCATTCGGCCCGACCAGTCGCCGGGTTGTCCCTCGATCCAGGCAAGCCACGGAAACTTGGCGAATGGAGCCGTCCATTCCGGTTTTTCAGATCCGGGAAAGCCAATCGCGGCCCATCGCTTCGGCGTTTCGGGAAGATTTCCAGCTGAAACCATCCAGAACAAAACATGGGGCGGCAGCCTGCTTGCGGCCAGGCGCGCCAGGGGTGGGGAATCCTCCGGCGGCCGGGAAGATGGACCACGCGCCAAGTTTGTTTCGCCCCCCGATTCCACCAAGAGACACCAGGGACCATCGCCGGGGTCGGCATTGTCCACGGCCCAGGGAGTTCCGGGGACTTGCGCCCTCGCGCCGGCAAGGCAGCATGCGTAGACGGTTTGGGAACCGACATGCCCCAGCATCGGGTCCGTCGGGCCAGGTTTCAGGTCGTGGCTCCGCCGGCCCCGAACCGTCAACCAGGCGAATATTCCCGTGGCCAAGGCCGATGACGCCATCAGGCCCCCGACGGCAAGCGCGGTGCGCCGGGTTGCTGGCTGCCTGGATCGGTTTTCCGGCGCATTCGTCATGGATGGTTCCGCTGAATCAAGGCGGCGGGTTCCTGCACCGCCGATTGTTCCTTAACATTAGGTCAACGGGGCTGCATTGTTCGCTCTTCCGCCCAATGGGGGGTTTGCCTTGCCAGTTTGCATGCGGCTGCGCCGGATTGTCCTGTGCGAAAACCAGGACGCCCACTCCATCACCCTCATGGAAGTGGATGGCACGAGGCATTTCTCCATGGTGGTGGGACTCTTCGAGGCCAGAAGCATCGATCACCGCGTTCGCAAGATCCAGACTCCCCGGCCCCTGACGCACGACCTCATCGGCGGGGTGATCGACATCCTCGGGGGAGAGACACAGGATGTGATCATCCATGAATTGCGCGAGGGAACCTATTTCGCCCGCATCCGGATTCGCCGCGAAGGCGAGATGTTCGAGGTCGACGCCCGGCCCAGCGACGCTATCGCCTTGGCGGTCACGCTTGATGTGCCGATTTATGTCGAGGAAAGCGTGATTGAGGAAGCCAACTCCCTTTAGCCGATCCAATGGTTGACTCTGGGCCGGTTGGGCTGGTTTTCTGTTCCAGCAGTGATTATGAGGCAGCTTACGAGTGACCGTCTAGGTTCGCCGTGACGCGAACCATGGGGGTATTCCATGCCTGTCTCCAACACGGCCCGCATCCACCCGACCGCCCTGGTTTCGCCCCACGCCCATGTGGGGGATGACTGCGAGATCGGCGCGTTCTGCATTCTTGAGGGCAGGGTGAGGCTGGGTTCCGGCTGCGTTGTCAGGCCGCATGCCATGCTCGTCGGCCCCTTGGAAATGGGCGAAGGCAACACCGTTTACAGCGGGGCGATCATCGGCGAGGTGCCGCAGCACCTCAAGTTCGGTGGAGAGGAAACCCGCACGGTGATCGGCAACAACAACATCTTCAGGGAAAATGTGACGGTTCACCGCGGCACCACCGAGCGGTTCGAAACCCGCATCGGAGACAACAACTTCTTCATGGCCGGCAGTCATGTCGCCCATGACTGCATCGTCGGCAACAAGTGCATCCTTGCCAATGGCGCGCTGATGGGCGGGCACTGCCAAATCGAGGACGGGGTTTTTCTTTCAGGAAACAGCGCGATCCATCAATACTGCCGGGTGGGCCGCCTCGCGTTGCTGAGCGGTGTTTCCTCCACGACGAAGGACATCCCACCGTTCATCATCCAGCAGCACATCAATCATGTTTGCGGCATCAATGTGGTGGGAATGCGGCGCGCGGGAATTCCGAATTCGGGAATCGACGCGGTGCGCAGGGCCTACGCCATCATCTACCGAGACGGCGGAAACCTGTCGACGGCGCTGGACAAGGCCGAGTCCGAACTCGGGGATGTCGATGTCGTCGCGGAAATGATCGCCTTCATCCGTTCGGCCGGCAGGGGCATCAACATGACATTCCATGCCCAGCAGTCCGATCGCAAGGCGGCCTAGCGCTGGCTGATGACCTGGGCCAATAGCTCGGGGCTGTCCTGCGAGATGATGTGGCTGATCCGGTCCTCGGGCAACTTGAGGCCCTTGAGGGCCTGCTCGGCCTGCTTCCAAAGCTTGGCCCTTTCCTTGCCTTGCGCCAGATAGAGTTCCGTCACCAACTCACCCAGTTTTTGCAACGCGATCGTCTCGCGATTGTCATAAAACCGCTTGATGATGCCTTGCTGGTGTCGTGAAAAGTCGTCCATTCCCACGGGTTTCGATCTCCTGCTTGACGCCGCCTCACGGGAAATCCCTTGCGACGGACGAAAAACAATCATTTTCATATTATAACCCAAATATCAAGAACGATGGCCCTTCAGGTGCGGGATGCGAGCAGTTGTCCAGCGGGTCAGCAGGGCCCGCGTGAAGGTTGGCGGCGAGGAAGTCGGGGCGATAGGTCCCGGGCTGCTGGTGCTGGTCGGGGTGCACAAGTCCGACAGCGCGGTGGAAGCGAAGTGGCTGGCCGGCAAAATAGCGAACTTGCGGATTTTCGCCGACGAAGCGGGCAAGATGAGTCTCGATGTTAGGGAGTTGGAGCGATCCGTGCTGGTGGTGAGCCAGTTCACGCTGCATGCGGATTGTGAGAAAGGCAGGCGGCCGAGCTTTGTCGACGCCGCTCCGCCCGCCCTCGCGGAACCGCTCTATGAACGGCTGGTGCTCGAATTCAAGGCGCTCGGCGTTCCGGTGGCGACGGGTCGATTCCGCGCCGACATGGAAGTCGAACTGGTCAACGACGGACCGGTCACCCTGGTGATCGACACGCCCGTCGCGGCGGGGGCCGCAACCCCGGGGGAGGCGACATGGGCCTGAGACAACTCTTCGCGACGAAATCGCTCGAGCATGTGATGGAGGAGGTTGAGTCGGGCGAGCGGCTCAAGCGGGCGCTGGGCCCTTGGTCATTGGTCGCCTTGGGCATCGGCGCGATCATCGGCGCGGGAATCTTCGTGCTGGTGGGCAAGGCCGCGCGAGACACGACCGGTCCGGCCCTGATGCTTTCGTTCGTCGTGGCCGGGTTGGCGTGCATCTTTGCCGCCCTTTGTTACGCGGAATTCGCCTCGATGGCTCCGGTGGCGGGCAGCGCCTACACCTACGCCTACCTCACGCTCGGGGAATTGATGGCATGGATCATCGGCTGGGACCTGGTCTTGGAGTATGCCGTGGCCAGTTGCGCCGTCGCGCATTCATGGTCGAAGTATTTCCAGGACTTGATGAAGATAGGTGGAGTCAGCCTTCCCGCTTTCCTGGGAGACGCCCCGCTGGAGGTGTATAAAGGCAGCATCGTCACCACGGGCCACTGGCTCGACTTGCCGGCCTTCGTGATCGCGATCATCGTCACGGCCATCCTCGTCAGGGGCATCCGCGAGAGCGCGATCCTCAACGGGATCATGGTGGCGGTGAAACTCGGGGTCGTCCTGTTCGTGATCTTCGCCGGCCTCCCGTATGTCAAGTTGAGCAACTGGACGGACAATTTCGCCCCTTACGGCTACGGGGGAGTGAGCTTCTTCGGGCACCTCGTCTGGGGCGAGGTGAACCCGGTGACGAAGCTTCCCGCTGGCGTCATGGCCGGGGCGGCCCTGATTTTCTTCGCCTACCTCGGCTTCGACGCGGTTTCCACCAACGCCGAGGAAGCCAAGAACCCTTCGCGCGACTTGCCCGTCGGAATCATCGGCTCCCTTTTGGTGTGCACCGTGCTTTACATCGCCGTGGCGGCGGTCCTCACGGGCATGGTGCCCTACGCCGAGATCCAGAAGGAGGCTCCCGTGGCCAACGCCTTCGAGCATGTGGGATTCCAAGGTGCCAGGCTGCTGGTCTCGATTGGCGCGATCACCGGTCTCACCTCGGTGCTCCTGGTGATGATGTGCGGCCAGCCGAGGCTTTTCCTGGCGATGGCGCGCGACGGGCTTTTGCCAAGGGCTTTCTTCAGCGACATTCATCCGGTGTTCAAGACTCCTTGGAAATCCACGATCATCACCGGGCTGATCGTGGCCTTGGGAGGCAGCCTCCTGCCGCTTGACCTGCTTGCCGAACTGACGAACATCGGCACGCTGTTCGCCTTCGTGGTCGTTTGCGCGGCGGTCCTGGTGTTGCGCGTGACGCATCCCGACACGCCCCGCGGTTACAAGGCGCCCTTCGGATTGGCGACACCGATCCTGGGAATCGCCTTGTGCCTGCTCCTGATGTTCTCGCTGGGCTGGGAAAACTGGTTGCGGCTGTTCATTTGGCTGGCGATAGGGCTGGCCATCTACTTCTGCTACGGGATCCGCCACAGCCGGCTCAGGCTTCAGCAAGCCGCCCAAGGGCACTCCCGGTGAGTTGCCAAGCCTCCGAGGATGGCTTCCAACGCCGCATCGGCCTGTTCACCGCCACGATGCTTGTGGCGGGAAACATGGTCGGATCAGGCATCTTCATCGTTTCGGCCGACATGGCGCGCGATGTCGGCGGGGCGGGTTGGCTGCTTGCGCTGTGGTTGCTCACGGGCCTCATGACGATTTTGGGAGGCTTGTGCTACGCCGAGTTGGCCGGAGCGTTTCCCAAGGCCGGCGGGCAGTATGTGTTTCTCAAGGAAGCGTTCAGCCCGTTGTGGGGCTTCCTTTACGGCTGGAGCGCCTTCACGGTGATCCAGTGCGGGTCGATCGCCGCCGTCGCCGTCGCCTTCACGAAGTTTTTGGGCGTGCTTGTTCCCTTTCTGGGAGCGGGGTCCGAGGCCATCCTCCTCAAGGTTCCGATGGAGGTGAACATACCGCTGCAACTGCCGTGGATGCCCGAACCCGTGACCATTTTCGAAAGGCAGTTCTTCACGATCACCACCGGCCAATTGATCGCCACGGGAATCATCATCCTTCTGACATTCATCAACTGCCTCGGGGTGGCCCAGGGAGCCTTGGTTCAAAATGTGTTCACGGTGGCCAAGTTGCTCGCGCTCACGCTGGTCATCGTCATGGGTTTGGCTGTCGCCATCGATTGGTCGGTCGTGCGGGCGAACCTTGGCGGGGCCTGGGTTCCGGCGCTCGACACGGCCCGCGTCGGCAGGACGATGATGCTCACCGACATGGGGCCGTACGCCGCCTTCGCCCTGGTGGCGGGCGCGGCGATGGTCGGGTCGCTTTTCTCAGCCGACGCCTGGGCCAATGTCACGCTCACGGCCGGGGAGGTCCGCAACCCCGGGCGGAACATGCCGTTGAGCCTGGTCCTTGGAACATCGATGGTGATCGCGCTCTACATCCTCTGCAACTTGGCCTACATGGCGGTGTTGCCCGTCAATGGCGACGAGGCCCTGGCCGCGCAGCTCAAGGAGCAGGCGGAAAGGGAACCGGCCAGCACGGCGTCGATCTATCGCGGAAAGGCCCGGGAGCTTGGAATCAGCCAGGCCCAGGACGACCGCGTCGGGACGGCGGTGATGGATGTGGCTTCCCCGGGCTGGGGCCGGGTCGCGATGGCGTGCGGAATCATGGTGAGCACCTTCGGGTGCGTCAACGGCATGATCCTCGTGACCGCGAGGCTTTACTGGGCCATGGCCCGTGACGGCCTGTTTTTCAAGGTGGCCGGAACGCTCAACGCGCGCGGGGTTCCCCAGGCGTCGCTCATCATGCAGGCGACCTGGTCGATCGTGCTTGTGTTCAGCGGCACCTACAGCGAACTGCTCGACTATGTGATCTTCGCCTCCCTGCTGTTCTACGCGATCACGGTCGCCGGATTGGTTGTCTTGCGAATGCGCCAACCCGGTCTTGAGCGGCCCTACCGGGTCCCCGGCTTCCCCTTCGTGCCGATCGTGTATTTCATCCTGTGCCTTCTCATGATGGGAACGCTCCTGGTGGCGCGCCCGGAATACACCTGGCCGGGGCTCATCCTCGTGGGGCTGGGAATTCCGGTATACTTTGGCTGGAAGGCGGTCCGCCCCGCCGGCGCGACCGGATCCTGAAATCCGAAAGTGGCGCCAACTTGCCTTCCCGGGCCGTTGACAGATGGCGACGGCCTTTCGGAAAATCGCAAGGGAAGCGAAACCTACCGCCCTGGTGAAGCCATGGACCGACCCGGAACCGAAAGAACCAGCCGCGACGGCTTGCTATTGCTGGTTGCCGTGTCTTTGGTGGGAGCCGTCTGCATTCCCCTTTGGTACCACTGGTTTGGCCAGGAGGCCCTCGAGGGGGGCACCAAGTGGGACAGGGAAAGGCTAGCCCGTCTTTTCCTGGGCCCTGAACAGATCGCCTGCTATGCCGCGTTCCTCTGGGCGTTGTTGCTGCTGGGTTCCCGCTGGCTTGAGGTGGGAAGGCAGCGTCGTGCCTTTTCGGTCGACTGGCTGCCAACCGATCCCGGCGTGCGGATTCTGCCCGACGATGCCTTCGACCTGCTTCGGCGCACGGAACAGCGCATGGCCCGGCATGGAAACAGCCTGCTTGGCAACCAGTTGCGGCTTTCACTAACCAAGTTCGCCGCGAGCCGTTCCGGCCGGGATGTGGGTGAGACGGTGCGGGCCCAGGCGGAAACCGACCTTGGACGGTATGTCTCGGGAATGGCCACCGTTCATTACCTGGCCTGGGCCCTTCCGGCCATCGGCTTCCTCGGCACGGTCCGGGGGTTGGCCAGCAGCCTTTCCCTGGGGGGGCTATCGGGCCTCGACGCCGAATCGGTCGGTGAACGGTTGGGGGAGGCGACTCGGCACCTCAATGTCGCCTTCGACTGCACCCTGGTGGCATTGGCCCTTAGCGTTGTGCTCATGTTCCTGCTGAGCGCCGTCCAGCGCGACCAGGAGGAAGTCGTCCTTGATGGCCAGCAATACTGCCTCGAATATCTGGTGACAAGGCTCTACGAGGCCGAACCGGGTGACCGCCACCGGGCTTCGCTGCCTTGGGAAGTCCACTCCCGGGGGTGATGAATCTTGGGCAGCGGCATCGCGCTACACCTCGACGCCACCCGCGCCCGCGCGGCGTGCCTGGGGCCTTCCGGGGCTTTCGTTCAGGCGCTTGATTCCTCGGGGATGGCGAACATTCCGATGCTGGTGGCCGAAGGGGGCCGCGGAGGGGTTCTTTGCGGTCGCCAGGCCGCGGCGGCCATGCTCGAACAACCATCCCGGGCCGCTGGTTCCTTCCTGCATCTGCTGGGGATTCCCGGAGCCAATGTCCTTGGCGCAGATCCGCATCGTCTCCTTGAGTCGGCCTTGGAACCCCTGGGGCGAATCGGCAGGCGTGATTCCGCCGTATGCCTCGCGGCCCCGGGTTACCTTGATGACACGGCTCTCACCGCCGCGGCGAAAACCGTTGAATCGGCCGGTTGGAAGGTGCGAGTCGCGGCTCCATCGGCGTTGGCGATATGGGCCGCCGCTCGCTCCCAAGCCTCCGCTCCCACGGGAATCGTTTGCGAATGTGATGACCGGGCGCTGACACTGACGGTGGTCGAGGAGCACGGGGGGTGGGCGAGAGTCGGTTGTTCGAGGGTTCTCCGCCAACTGGCCCTGTCCGCCTGGCGCAAGGCGATGGTCTCTGGGATGGCCGACGCCGTGATCCGCGAATGCCGCCGTGATCCCAGGGCCACCCCGGGTCTGGATGGAACACTTTCCCGCCATGCCATGCGGTGGCTTGACGAGGACTTGCCACCACCCCGATCGGCCACTCTCGAACTCGCCGGGGCCGATTGGTGCGTGAAGTTGCCCGTGACCAGGGAGATGACAACCCGCTGGTGCGCTCCTCTCTTGAGGTCGTTGCAGGCGGCGTTGTCCGAGCTGCAGGCCTCGTGGCCGGCCAAGGCGCTGGTTCTGGGATCCACCGCGAACCTTCCCGGAGTCGCGCTTCTGGCGGAGGCGCTGCATGAGAACTGGCTGGGCCCGCTCGACGCCAACGGCCCCCTCCTGGCCCAACTGGAATGGCTCGAGGCGCTGGGCCGCGACGAGGTTAGCGCCGGCCTCTGGCGCGAGGCTCCGCTTCCCGAAGCCATGGCGGGTTCCGCCGGGCGGTGCCTCCCATGAGGTTGCGGCACCGTTTGCCCGGGGTTTTCGGGCTTTACATGGTTGA
>JAGWVO010000323.1 GCA_018970845.1 Planctomycetota bacterium | reverse complement strand
TTCATGCCGGGCTGAAAACTCGCGGGTCCTGACACGGAATTTACATTGAGGGCTTCCTGATTGGAGCCAACATAACTGCCAGCAAACTGAGATGGGCTTGTGAGATTCTGGAGAACCCCCGTCAGCGGATTGATCCCGATCCGGTTCTGGGCCGTTCCGTCGACATCCACGAAGCCGCGGTAAGCGACCCCCTGATGCGACAGCGGATTGGTCTGCTGGTACATCACGAATGATGTCGAGACAAAAAGCCCGCCCTTGTCGGCCCTCGGATGGTAAAGCGGAAGAGGAAGGATGGGATCAGCCACCCCGATGTCGTCCGCCTTCGCCTGCTGCGCCTGGCCCGCCATGCTCCCCAAGAGGAGCGCGGCCACCCATGCGGGCCAGTTCCGCTTTTTCAGGATGAAATTGAACATAAACCCCTCGCTGGTCAGGACAAACGACACCGGGCGAAACCATTTCCCCTCGGGTCCCGCCATGTCGTTCAACCATCGCCGCGTCGGATCATCGGCACCTGATGCGCCGCCAACCGCCACGACGGTGGATTCCTACCCTTGGCTATCGGCGTTCCAGTCATGAGACTTGTGTCGGTTTTGCCCTTGATGAGGAAAATTCCGTGCGAGCCAGAAAAAATGGGCAAAAAATTCTTGTTTCTTCATGATTGGCTCAAGTTCCACAAAGAAATCTGCCCAGACTTGGCTCTTTTCGCTTGCGAATTCAGGATTTCCCTGATAGTCACAAATCAAGACCGGGACATCTCCGGTCTTGTTTAAGCGCGGATTGGATGGTGGACGCCATGATTCGTCCGCTTTCTTCACCAGTCGCAGCCAAATCAGGCGCGGGTTCTTCCGCCGCCACCTCCCGGGATTGTCACCACCCGGGCAATCCATGGGTTCCGTGGCCCGGCGCGCCCCGGATGGTTTTCTCAAGGCCCGACCAGTTGAAGGCGACCGGCGCGGCCATTGGCAGTCACTTTTCTCCACGTCGTGGCGGCACGAACGGGAACAAACGGTACCGGGTGTGTTTCAGTTTCGCGATGGCGGGCGCCCCTTGAGCGTTCGCCCAAGCGTTTGGGGGTCAAGGTTCCTATGTCCAAGAACATCTATGTGGGTAATCTCGTCTGGGGCGCCACCAATGAGGATTTGCAGGAACTTTTCGAGCGGTTTGGAGCCGTCGAAAAAGCGCAGGTCGTGACCGACCGGGAAACCGGCAGGTCGAGGGGTTTCGGCTTCGTGGTGATGACCAACGACGAGGAGGCCGATCGCGCCATCAACGAACTCAACGGCCACGACCTCAACGGCCGTCCGTTGACCGTCAATGAGGCCAAACCACGGGAGGAAGGCGGCGGCCGGGGCGGCTATGGCGGCGGCGGGGGCCGCGGCGGTTCCGGAGGCTATGGCGGTGGCCGGGGTGGATACGGCGGCGGTGGCGGCCGCGGCGGTTCGGGTGGTTATGGTGGCGGATCCGGGGGCTACGGCGGCGGTTCCGGAGGCTATGGCGGTGGCCGGGGTGGATACGGCGGCGGTGGCGGCCGCGGCGGATATTGAAAATTCCTGAAAATCCGTCAAATTCAAAAACCGTTGGTTTTCAAGGCCAAAACGCAAGTTTTGGCCTTTTCCGTTACCAAATATGACAGTATTTCCACTTGACGACAGCTGGACTCAGCTGCACTCTATCCCCCGCGGGGAATGATTCCCCTTTTCGATTCAAGGTCGAAACTTGCCAAGGAGGGTTTTCATCATGCATTACCAACAGGAAGAACGGGCCCAGAACTGGCGCGCTGTGGCGGTCTTTCCCGATCGCCCCGAGCAACTCATCTACCTGGGCCTTTCCTGCCAGCAAGTCCGCGCCGGAATGGTCGCCTCATTCTTCGAAATGTTCGACGATGAGGAACGCTCGCTGGTGACATCCATCTCCCTGCAGCGCTGGACGGGCACCCCTGACATGGGCAAATGGCAGCAAACCGGCACCATGTCGGTTCCCGAATCCAAGCTTTCTGTAGCCGTGGCCTGATCTGGCTCACCGCCCCGCGGGCGGATTCGGGGGGAAGGTCATGGATGACCTTCCCCCCGTCCTTTTCCAGCAAGCTCTTGCTGAAATGGGCTAAAACGCCAACAATTCATTTGGCTCACTCCTCCAATGACAGGCGCCGCAAGGCCGCGACCGGGAGCTGGGCGGTGTCGGGAAGGGCTGGAGCCATGACCGCATACGGATCCCTTTGCGATGACTTCGGCATCTACAGCCACATCAACTTCAAGCTCGACCAGTCCTGGACCAGGGAATCGGTCCTGCATTTCTGCGACTCCCTGAGGCGGGCCTTCCCGAGCATGACCGACTTCGACCGCAAGGAAGGCGGCGAATACACCCTCGAGGAAGACCGGGAACTGGGCACCCACAGGACGGTGACGCTGGAAGCCAAGCGACTCAACGCGGGGTTTGTGAATCCGGAGGATCTCGACTCCGCCGACCAATTCCATGAAACCCTGTGGGATATCGCGCCGGCCTATCTCAACATCAGCCCCTTGGATGTCGAGGCTTTCGACGCCACCGCCTGCTTCGACTTCAACTACTCGGGCAACCACGATGAGGTGGTTGCGGAGGCGTTGGGATTGGCCAACCAGTTCGAGGGCCTGCTGGGAATGCCGGGCGCGCGCATCCTCAATTATGAACCGACCATCCTCATGGCGCTCGATGAGCAGTGCAAGCTGCAGTGCCGGCTCAACATCGAGACCCGCACCTCGCCATTCATGGTTCGCACCGGCCAATTCGGCGACGCGCCGATCTCCGTCTACTTCACGATCAGGCAATACTGGGCGCGAAATCCCTCCTCCGACTTCAAGGCGGCCTACCAGTCGCTCCGCAAGCAGGCGGCGGATATCATCGACGCCCATGTGATCCCCTCGGTGATCAGGCCATTGGCCCAGACCATCGCCACCCGTCAATAACCCTTTCCCTCCCACGGATGTTCCATGAGCACTGCCACACCCTCACTCAGCCGTTTCGCCCAGGGTCTTCGCACCGAAACCGCCTTCGATGTCCTGGCCGTCGCCCGCAGGCTCAAGGCGCAGGGAAAGGATGTCATCGAGCTTCAGATCGGCGATAGCCCGTTCAACAGCACCGCCGGGGCCCTTCGCGCCGGCGTGGAGGCCATCCAGCAAGGGGCGACTCACTACTGTCCCTCGCCCGGCTTGCCATCATTCCGGCAGTCGGTGGCACGGTTCCTGGGCCGTGAACTGGGCATTCAACTGACTCCGGAGGAGGTGGTCGCCGCCCCCGGCGCCAAGGTGTTCGAGCAGTTCTTCTGCGAGGCGTTTCTCGATCCGGGTGATGCCGTGCTGGTTTTCACACCGCATTTTCCAACTTATTTGCCCAATATTGAACGGCGGGGAGCCACGATCGTATTCTCGGCGCTCCGGCAGGAAAACGAATTCCGACCCAACCTCGATGAGGTTAGGGCGTTTGTCAGGAACCACCCAAGGGCCCGGGGAATCTTCCTGAACTCGCCCCACAATCCCACCGGAGGCGTGGCCACCCGCGAAGACCTTGAGAACCTCGGAACCATCCTTGAGGGCACGGAAGTCGCCCTGCTCAGCGATGAGCCGTACATGCACATGGTTTGGCGGGGGGCGCACGCCTCGCCCCTTCAGGTGCCCTCCCTGCGACAGCGAACGATGGCGGTTTACACTTTCAGCAAGAGCTATTCGATGAGCGGCTGGAGGCTGGGATATGCCGTTGCTCCGCCTGTGGTGGCCGACAGCATTTCCCGGATGATCAACACATCCTTGAGCTGCACTCCCCCGATCGTGCAGTTGGCCGGACAGGCGGCGCTTGACGGCGACCATTCTGAACGAGACGGCCAGATGGCCCAATTCCGCCGCAAGGTGGAACTGCTCGTCGGGGCCCTGCGCAAGCATCCCGAGATCGAGGTTCTCGACCCCGCGGGGACCTTTTATGTGTTCCCCAAGGTGGAAAAGATCTGCCGAAGGCTGGGCATCAGGAGCCATGGCCTGGCGATGTACCTTTTGGAGCATGCCGACGATTCCAAGGGCGTGGCATGCCTGGGAGGCGAATGTTTTGGCGAGGCCGGCCAAGGGTTCCTGCGCTTCAGTTGCGCGGAACCAGACGAGCGGCTGCTTGAGGCTGTGGCCTTCCTCACGGAGGCGGCGAAGCGTTCCGATCGTGTTGACGCGTATTTGGCCAAAAATCCGCGCTATCGCCTCGTGCCTTGATCGGCGCGCCCGTGGGGGATATGCTGGCGAAGCCATGTTCGGCGCCACGGAGAGGTGGCTGAGTGGCCGAAAGCACCGGTTTGCTAAATCGGCGTAGGTGTAACAGCCTACCGCGGGTTCGAATCCCGCCCTCTCCGCTTCCTTGAAAGGTGCAGACGCAAGCCTGTTGCATCAAATCGTTTAGACAAATCAATTTTGCCAAATATGGCCTCTGGGCCAAAAGTGTGCCAAAACCAGAAGCTATTTCCCCCTCAAACCCTCCATCATTAAGCCAAGCCTGGGATTTGGTGAATCCTTTTGTGGCGCAAACGCCAAGTAACGGGGTTGA
>JAGWVO010000322.1 GCA_018970845.1 Planctomycetota bacterium | reverse complement strand
TGGCATTCCTCCGGGCCTTCCAGAATGCGTGCCGGCGGCCACTTCCTGCGGGCCTGCCGTTTCCTGTTCCTGGTGGGCGCATGAAGGGTTGATTGATAATATTGTACTGATTGGTTTCGCCAATCAGCTTCGCTGAGGCGTTCCAACTGTTTCTCGCCAGCCATGGCGATGGACTCCACACCCCTTGCTTTCCCGCCCACTTTCATTTCGGAGCTTTCATGAGCAGGTGTACCAAGTTTTTGCCACCCTTGGCGATTCCGATGGTCACTCTTGGGTTTCTTCTGGCCTGCGGCCTGGGCCTGATGGCCCAGGATGGCCGTCCCGCCATTGCGAGGCACGACGGCAAGCCGGCCGACATGGACAAGCCGGTCCAGGTGTTCATCCTCATGGGGCAGTCGAACATGGTCGGCCTTGGCAGGATCTCGGGCAAGGAAGGGTCGCTTGAGCATGCCGTGAAGGAAAAAAAGAAATTCAAGTACCTGGTCGATGACGATGGCCAATGGACTGAACGAAAGGATGTCCGCAATGTGCGCGTGATGCAGGGAAGGGGCGGCATGCAGCTATTCAACAACGAATGGATGAAGGTCAAGTCGGGCACCATCGGTCCCGAGCATGGCATCGGCCATCCGCTTGGGAACATGGTGGACGCGCCCGTCATGCTCCTCAAGAGCTGCATCGGCAACAGGGCCCTGGGATGGGATCTCCTTCCTCCCGGCAGCGAAAGGTACGAGCATGATGGGAAAATCTTTGCCGGCTACAAGGACCGTCCGGAATTCTGGACCATGGACAAGGCCAAGGGCACCGAAACCCCTTCGCCCCCATGGTTGGACAAGAACGGCAAACCCATCGAGTGGTATGCCGGCAAGCAGTATGACGACGACACGGCCAACGCCAAGAAGGTATTGGCGGATCTGGGAAAGTATTATCCCGGAGCGACCAAGCACCAGGTGGCGGGCTTCTTCTTCTGGCAGGGGGAGCGCGATTGCGGAAACGCCGGCCATGCCATCCGGTATGAACGGAACCTCGTGAACTTCATCAAGCACCTCCGGAAGGATTTCAACGCTCCGGATGCCAAGTTTGTCCTCGCCACCCTCGGGGAAGCCACCAAGGGCGGCACGGGCAACGGCGGCATGGTGCTCGACGCCCAGCTTGCCGTGGACGGCAAAGCCGGCAAGTATCCTGAATTCAAGGGAAATGTCGCCACGGTCTACTCCAATCCGTTGTCACTGGGTGGCAGCGGAAACAGCCACTACAACGGCAACGCCGAAACCTACATGAATGTGGGTGAAGCCATGGGCCTCGCCATGGTCGAGTTGCTCAAGGCCTCCAGGTAAAGGGAAATCCCATGTGCCAGATTCCAGCCCTGGCCGTGGCGCTTGTCGCCATGGCCTTCCAGCCCGCCGCTTACCCGGGCTGGAAGCATTCAGGGTCGTTTTTCATCATCACCACCGCGGATGGCGCGGATTGCCCGGCGGCGATGGCGGTGGAAGGCTTTCCCATCCTGTTGAGGCTCAACGGCGATTTCTTCGATTTCGGGCAGGCCCAGAAAAACGGGGAGGACATGCGCTTCACCTCCCTTGCGGGCGAGCCATTGGCCTACCAGATCGACGAATGGGATTCCCAAGCGCGGGAGGCAAGGATCTGGATCCGGATTCCCCGGATCGTCGGGCAGGCCCGCCAGGAGATCAAGGCGCACTGGGGCAATCCTTCGGCCAAAAGCGAGTCGAACGGCCGCGCCGTGTTCAACGATTCGAATGGTTACCTGGCGGTTTGGCACATGAACCGCTCGATGGCGGACGAGGTGTCAGGCCTTGCCCCCAAGGACACGGGAACCATCCCGGTGGATGGAATGATCGGCGAGGCGAGGAAATTCTCTACCGGAAAGGGGATGTTTTGCGGGGACAAGATCGAGGGATTCCCGACCGGGTCGGCGGCGCATTCCACGGAAGCCTGGATCAGGGCCGGAAAACCCAACGGCACCGTCGTCGCCTGGGGGAACGAGCATGGCCAGGGCAAGGTTGTCATGCAGCACCGCAGCCCGCCGCATGTCGGAATGGATTGCTACTTTTCCGATGCGAATGTCGCGACCCAGGGGCCGGTTCCCCTGGGCGAATGGACCCATGTGATCCACACCTACGAGAAAGGCAATGCGCGGATTTATGTCAACGGGGCGCTGGACGCCGTTTCAGCGAGCAGGGGCGCCCCGCTCGCCATCCGCGCCCCGGCGCGGCTTTGGATCGGCGGTTGGTATCACAATTACAATTTCGTCGGCGAAATCGACGAGGTGCGCGTGTCCAAGGTGGCGCGTCCGCCGGAATGGGTCAGGCTCCAGCATGAGAACCAGAAACCCATGCAGACGCTGGTCGGCCCGTTGACGAAGCCGGGAAGGGAGTTTTCCGTTGGCGACACCATGGCCGTTTTGCGGGAAGGCGACAAGAAAACCTTCAAGGGTACGGCCGATGGCGCCATCAAGGTCTATTGGTTGCTGAAAAGGGGGGAGAGGGAACAGGTTGTCGCGACGGACCGCCTTTCCTTCACTCTTGATGCCGGCAGGGTGGAAGGCGACCAGTCGCTTGTGCTTCGCTTCAAGGCGGTTTATCCGGATGGACCGCGTGTCCGCGACATCGCCGTCACCGTGCGCGAAAATATTCCGGACCCCGTTTTCACCCTGAAGGCCCCCGCGGAATGGGATGGCCGGAAGGTCATCGAGGTGGTGCCTGCAATCGCGAACCTCGAGGCGATGAAAAACCTTGGCGCGGCAAGCCTCAATGTCTCATGGAATGTCACGGGCCTGGCGACGATCCAGGACGAAAGCCGGGAAAGGCTAGTGCTGAAGAGGGCGCAGAATGGCGGCCTGATGAAGGTGAGCGCGGAAATCGACAACGGCGGCCGAAAGCAGGTCGCGTCAGTCGAGGTCAAGGTGACACAGCCTTTGGCGGACGCGTGGGTCGCGCATGTGCCCGGAAAGGACGAGAAACCCGTCGACGGCCAGTTTTTCGCCCGCGATGACAGGAACGAGGGAACGATCCACTGCGCCGGAACGCTCCCGGAACGGGCCGACTCGGTGTTCCTGAAGGTTTATGCCGATGACAAGCCTTTCCAGGCCGTGACGGCCAAGCCGGCACAGG
This sequence comes from Planctomycetota bacterium, assembly GCA_018970845.1. GTDB lineage: Bacteria > Planctomycetota > Planctomycetia > Gemmatales > Gemmataceae > REEB421. Next base: position 1,440 of record JAGWVO010000322.1, on the reverse strand, counting down.
ACAAAAGCTACGCCCTCCATGTCAGGATCAAGCCGGGGTTGGTGAAATACAGGATGGAATTTGGGATTAAAAATAATGACGCCGAGACAGTCCTTCACAAGGCATCGGGCCTCATTTGCGGCGACGCCTTCATCATCACCGGCCAGTCAAACGCGGTGGCCACGGACTTCGGCAAGGAAGACCCGGTTTTTCGAAGCGAATGGATCCGCACCTTTGGCGGCATGCCTTCCAGTTCCAAGGGCGCCTCTCCCTGGGGCCAGGCGGCGCATCGCGGCCGCGACGGCGGGAACTTCCAGATCGGATACTGGGGCATGGAACTGGGCCGCCGACTGGTGGAGGCCAATGGAATCCCCGTTTGCCTGATCAACGGCGCGGTGGGGGGAACCCGCATCGACCAGCACCAGAGAAACCCGGCGGATCCTGAGGATGTGACAACCATCTATGGCCGGTTGCTGGGGCGGGTTCGGCAGGCGAGGCTTGCCAACGGAATCCGCGGCGTGTTTTGGCACCAGGGGGAGAACGACCAGGGGGCCGACGGGCCAACGGGCGGATACGGCTGGGAAACCTACAGGAAGTTCTTCATCCAAATGGCCGCTTGCTGGAAGGAGGATTATCCCAACATCCAGCACTACTACATGTTCCAGATCTGGCCCAAGGCCTGCGCCATGGGCATCAATGGCTCCGACAACCGCCTTCGCGAGGTCCAGCGCCAACTTCCGGCGGAATTCTCCAACCTTCACATCATGTCGACCCTGGGAATCGATCCTCCCGGAGGCTGCCATTTTCCGGCCGCGGGTTACGCCGAGTTCGCGAGGCTCATTTTCCCCATCGTCCAGATGAACAGTTATGGAAAGCCTCAGGTGAATCCCGTCGGACCGGCCAACCTCCGGCGCGCCGTGATCTCCAGCCCGGGCAAGGATGAAATCGCGCTTGAGTTCGACCAGCCTGTTCGCTGGGATGACACCCTTCGCGGCGAATTCACCATTGATGGCAAGAAGGGGCTTGTCGTGACGGGTTCCGCGAGCGGGAACACGATCACGCTCAAGCTCGGCACGCCCATGGATGCCGGTCGGATCAGCTACCTCGATAGCGCCTCATGGAGCCAGTCAAGGCTGTTGCGCGGGCAAAACGGCATCGCGGCCCTCACCTTCTGCGAGGTGCCGATCATCCCGTCCAAGGCGCCGGCCGAAGGAAAGTCACCCGGGCGCTGACCAATTGGGTTCAAGGACTCCATCCGGGCAGGCTAGCCGCCTGCCTTACCCATGATTCCATGAGGCTGTCGTCCACCGGTTCGTTTTCGCGGATGTCGATCCAGCGGGCTTCCCCGCTGCGTTCGGTTCCACCGGGCGGCAAAGGTTCCAGCGCGAGTCCCTTGAAGAATGTCACCTTCACATAATGTGTGAAAACATGGAATGAAACGAACCAACCGTTGGCCCCGGC